>NZ_JAASHD010000056.1:0-17031 GCF_019734375.1 Clostridium sp. K04 | reverse complement strand
TATAGCTATTCCTTTTGAATAATAAGAAAGTAACTTTCCAACGACAAATAATTAATTAATATATATATAATTTAAAGTGTAAATAATTTATGGATATAAAAATAAAAAAACAAATTTAAAAAAGGGGAATGAAATGGGAAAAAGAATTGATTATTTAGATTATTCAAAAGGAATAGCTATAATTTTAGTAGTTTTAGGACATATATTTAACGGAGGTAATATAAAGACATATATTTATTCATTTCATATACCATTATTTTTTATTATATCAGGTTACTTATTCAATTATAGTAATATAAACAGTTTTAATGAGTTTATAAGTAAAAAAACAAAAGTATACTTAATTCCATACTTAACATTTAGTATTATTAATATTCTAGGATATTATATATTTAGTAGTTTATCATTTATAGTTTTAAGAAATAATTTCTTAGAGACAATTAAGTTTTGTGGGATTGGAGCATTATGGTTTCTACCAGTATTGTTTATTGCAGAATCCATATTTATGTTTTGTAAAATTAATATTAAGAATTTTATATATCCAATATTAATTTTGGGAGGAATATCATTTGTGGCATTAGCAATATGGATGCTTACTAAAAGCTTTATTGCCCTTATATTAATAAGAAGTATGATAGCTTTAATTTTTATAATTATAGGATATTCTTTATGTAACATAATTAAAAATTTAAATTTAAAATGGTACCAAATTGCAATAATAATGCTATTAAATATTGTATTAGCGATGATAAATGGCTATGTAGATTTATGGGGAATTCAATTTAATAATATAATTCTCTATTTTATTAATGCTGTTTTGGGTAGTTTAAATATTATTAGTATTAGTAAGAAAATAAATAGTAAATTACTATCATTTTGGGGAAGAAATACATTAATAATAATGGGAACTCATCAATTAATACTAACTATGCTCGCTAAAATAAATATAGTTAATGAGTTGAATTTTATAACTAAATTAATTTTGGTTCTAGTAATTGAGTATCCAATTATAGTTCTAATAAATAATTATACACCATTTTTGTTAGGAGAGCTTAAAAAGAAATACAAATTAAATAAGGAAACAATACAAGAAATCTAAAACTATTAATAAATAATTATTATATATATAATAAAACCTGAATGTTTACAATATAATATAAATATTGGGGGGATTGAGGTGGAAAATAGAAATTATTCACTTGATTTTATGAAATTTTTTTGTATAACCGCTATTGTATGTATTCATTTAGCACCTTTCTCTGGTTCAAAGCTAGGAATTATTATTAATACATTATGTAGAGTAGCGTTACCATTAATATTTATATGTAGTGGGTATTTATTTCTAAGTAAATTTAGCAAGTAACATAGTAAGAAGTATTTTTATAAGATGTTAAAATTCTTTATAATATCTAATATATTATACTTAGTTCTACTAATATTTATTAATATCTTATTTCATAATGGAATACGAAGTACCATATATTATTATTTTAGTAATCTAAAAATAATAGATTTTTATTATGGAGATGGAATTATAGAATTTCATTTATGGTATTTAACAGCTATGGTTTTAATAGTTCCAATTCTTTATTTTACTGTTAAATATAATTTAATAAATAAGATGTTAATACTTTCAGGAATATTAAATATTTTAGGTATATTCATTTATAATTCAGGTCATTTAAAAAATAATAGAGATGTTATTTTCTTTGCTTTATTTTACTGTACATTAGGTATGTATTTAAAGATTAAAGAAGAGATAATACGAGAAAAGTTAAAGCATAAGATAAATTGGATATATATATTATTTATCTTACTATTTACATTAACTTCTTTAATGGAACGATTTGTTTATGATTCTGTATTTATTAAAACTGGAGATGTTTATATATCTACTATACCATTGTCAATATTAATATTCGTTTTATGTATTACTAAAATAAAAGAAAAAGATAATATACTTTGTAAAGTCGGAAGAAAAAGCTTTGGAATATATGTAGTTCATATAGGGGTTATAAATGTATTTAATATATTTTTATATAAAGTAGGAATGCTACAAATTACATTAACTACAATTTGGCAAATAATAGGTACACCTATTATTTTAATCTTATCATTAATAAGCTATAATATATTAATATTTATTAATGATAAGATAATTGGTTCAATAGAAAATAAAATAATTAATAAAAGATATATTGTGGACTAGCTATAAAAACTGCCTCCTATCTAATATAGATTGGCGGCAGTTCTTATAGCTAGTTTTTTATTAATTTTTTAAGAGAAATAAGGGATAAGTTTAATGCTTATAAAGAGGAAAAGTGAAATTGAGTTGTTTAGAGTAGTTTTGATGATGATTATTAAGAGAAAAGACTCCTTGATAAAATTTTTAATAATATAATAAATAGCATAAAAGTATTTAATATTGAAGGTTAAAAATAAATTAATCCACATAACAATTGTAAAAAGATTCAAAATAATATAAAATATTACCAAATAGATTAAAAAGTAATAATATAAAAATTTTATTAATTTAATTGAGAATTACAAAATGATATTGGGGGAAAGAATTAATGAAAATAGCTATAGCAGGTACAGGATATGTAGGACTAGCAAACGCTATCCTATTAGCACAACATAATGAAGTAGTAGCAGTAGATATAATACAAGAAAAAGTAGATATGATAAATGATAAAGTATCACCAATAGTGGATGATGAGATTCAAGAATACTTAACAAATAAAGAGTTAAACTTATTAGCAACTACAGATGCATACAAAGCATATAAAGATGCAGAATATGTGATAATTTCAACACCAACAAATTACGATCCAGAAAAAAATTACTTTAATACAAGAAGTGTTGAAGCTGTAATTGCAAATGTACTTTCAATAAATCCAGAAGCAACAATGATTATAAAATCAACAGTCCCAGTTGGATATACAAAAAGGGTAAGAGAAATGTTTGAAACAGATAACATTATATTCTCACCAGAATTTTTAAGAGAGGGAAAAGCATTATATGATAATTTATACCCTTCAAGAATTATAGTAGGTGAGCAAAGTGATAGAGCAAAAAAGTTTGCAGATCTTTTAATAGAGGGGGCAATGAAGGAAGAAATTCCAGTATTGTTTACAAACTCAACAGAAGCAGAGGCAGTAAAGCTTTTTTCAAACACATATCTGGCATTGAGAGTAGCATATTTTAATGAATTAGATACTTATGCAGAAGTAAGAGGGTTAGATACAAAGCAAATAATAGAGGGAGTATGCTTAGATCCAAGAATAGGCTCACATTATAATAATCCTTCATTTGGATATGGGGGATATTGTTTACCTAAAGATACAAAGCAATTATTAGCAAACTATAATGATGTACCTAATAACATAATAGGAGCTATAGTAGATGCAAATAGGACAAGAAAGGACTATATTGCAGAACAAATAATAAAAAGAAATCCAAAGAAAGTTGGTATATATAGGCTAACTATGAAAACTAACTCAGATAACTTTAGAGCATCATCTATTCAAGGTATAATGAAGAGGATTAAAGCAAAGGGAATAGAAGTTATTGTTTATGAACCAGTTCTAAATGAAGATAGTTTCTTTAATTCAAGAGTAGTTAAAGATATAGATGAATTTAAGCAAGAATCTGATGTTATTGTATCTAATAGATTATCAAAAGAATTATTTGATGTAGAGGATAAGGTTTATACAAGGGACTTATTTAACAGAGATTAACTATACTTAAGCATTACATATAGCAGTAATTATATGTAGTGCTTGTTTTATATTAGGAAACTAATACTAAATAGTAAGTTGTTAATATATGTAAAACAAGCTAAAATTATAGTAGGATTTGAGAGGGGGGCAATAGTAATGAATTTAATACAAGAACAGATAATAGATTTATTAAATGCATCTATACACAATACAGTTCCTAAGCTTGATTATAGCAAAAATGTAGAGTGGGATAATTTAATAAATGAAGCTAATGCACATAGTATAACTGGATTATTATATCCAGCATTAAAAAATATTAAAGATAATAATATTTCCAAAGAAGTAATTGATAAATTAAAAAGATATACATTTAATGAAGCTATAGGACAGTCTAATCATATAAAAAGAACTGCAGAAATATTAAGTTTATTTAATGAAAATAATATACCAGTAATTGTATTAAAAGGATTAGTGGTTAGGGAATATTATCCTAAACCAGATCTTAGAACAATGTGTGATTCTGATGTAATTATACATAAAAATGATTTAGAGAGAGTTAGAAAGTTATTACTAGAAAGAGGATTTGTAGAAGAAGAGGATGCTGGGCATCATATAGCATTTATGAAAGGTGGATTAAATCTAGAAGTTCATTGGACATTAGCAAATGAATCTTTTAGAAAGGGTCAAGAGTGCTTTCAAGAAAGAATATGGGATGATGCTATGAAGATAAAGGTTGGGGGTGTCGATACACTTTCACTTAGCTTAGAAGATTTAGCATTACATTTATGTGCACATATGGCATCACATATGGCTATATCAGGATTTGGGGTAAGGCAATTGGCTGATTTAGTTTTATTAGTTGAACATAAGGGAAATGAAATAGATTGGTCTGAGTTTAATGATAAAGCCAAAAAAAGTGGACTTACTCAATTCTCTACAGGAATGTTTAAAGTTTGTAATTATTTATTTGGTATGGAAATACCTAAGGAATTAAATATAAAATATAGTAGAAATGATGAAGAAATAATTAAATTAATAGTAAATGATATATTTACAGGTGGAGTTTATGGGCAAAGAGATTTATCATTTTCTTTTAGGGCTCAAGTTGGATACGATATAGATAATGATAGTACTTTTAGTATGATTAAGAGATATATTCAAGTGATATTACCTCCTATAAGTAAACTATCAGATAGATATGCATATGCAAAAAAATATAAAATATTATTACCAGCAGCATGGATACATCATATATATGTTGGAATTACAACAAAGGAATATGATTCAGAAAGTAAAAGGAAGTTCTTAACATCTACAATTAGTAATGCTAAGTCAAGAAATAAGGTTGTTAGGTGGTTAGAGCTATAAGGTGAAAAAGATATTAAAGATTGTATTTGCTGTAATTTTAATAATCATAGTAGTGGTAATATTATATAATGTTTATGATAACAACAGGATTAAAGTAGTTGAACAAACAATTAATATAAAGGATTTACCAAGTGAGTTTGAAGGCTTTAAAATACTACAAATAAGCGATTTACATGGAAAAAGATTTGGTGATAATCAAGATAAACTAGTAAGTTTAATAAATTCAATAGATTATAACATTATTGTTATAACAGGGGATATGGTAAGTAGGCATACTGATGATATAACTCCTTTTATAGAATTATTAGATGGAATTACTAATAAAGATTATGTATTTTATGTACAAGGTAATGTAGATAAAGAAGCTGTAAATGAAAATACAAACGAAATTACTGAAGCAGGACAATTTTTAATAGATAAGGGATGTAAACTTCTATGTGAACCATATGAAATAAAAATTGGAGAAAGTTCATTATGGGTATCTAGGTTTATAGATAAGAATATATTTTATAGTTTAACAGGTATATCTGAAGATAATGATAATTCGGTTAAGGTAGCATTAACACATTATCCAAGACATGAATATCATTTTTCAGAAGAGAAGAATGTACCTGATTATGATTTAGTGTTGGCAGGTCATTATCATGGTGGACAGTGGCGAATACCTTTTTATGGAGCAATATTTGTTCCGGATGCATTTAGTGAGGTATACTTATTTCCTAATCAGAATGAAGTTAAGGGATTAGTCACATGGGGAGATACAAATCAATATGTAAGTGCTGGATTAGGTGCTAATAATAGATTTAAGCTTTTGGAGTTTAGATTGTTTAATACTCCGGAAATTAATTTATTAACATTGAATGGTAAATAAAGGTTATAAGAATTTAGTATAGGTCTATAGCATAAAAGTGTTATAGGCCTATTTTGAGTGGAGAAGGGGGAGTGAAAATAGAATTTTCTAATTATATATGTTTTAAGATATGAATTAGTAATCATACTTATAGAGATAAGTAAAAAATACTAGCTTATCTAATGGGTATTTATTGAAAATATTCATACAAATATTAAAGGAAAATTAAGTAACATAGTATTAATCATAAAGCATTATTTTTATAAAAAAAGATATAAATAAAAAGAACTATTTACAACAATAATACAAAAAAGTAAAATAATTACATAGAAGGATTCTTTCTTTTAGTTGTATATCTTTTAATATGGCCAAATTAAAAGATGAAATTGAGTGTTGAGTAATTTGAAATTTTAAAAAGAGGTGAATAATAATGAAAAAAAATTGGAATAATCCACAATTAAATCAGTTAGAGACAAAATTTACTGAAGAGGAATTCGGAGTATTAAGTTTTTCACAAGATTCTAATGGAGCTGATGCACAAGCTTATACTGAGGCGGAAGCTGCAACTATAGATAATAGCAAAATGTTTTTTCCATTAATTACTTGGTATTTTTATGATTGTTGCGCAAAACAATGGGTTAGTACTGGAGAATCTAGTTTATGTGAAGCAATCAAGTATGCATATGATTATATGAGAAATCACTATCCAAATGGATGTAAAGTATCTAATTCATAGAAAATAGATAATAGATATTGAAAATAATACATTACATTCATATAGTAATGTATTATTTTTAATATATCAAAGAATATAATTAATTTAAATTATAAATATTACTAATAAAAAATGCTATATAATAATGTTTTTATTATATAGTAAGAGGATGTGATTAAAATAAAAATTAAATACAAAAAAGCTACATATATTTTATTAACTATAAATATATTCTTTATATTTATGATTGGTTGTTCTAATAGTAATAAAGAAGCAGGGTTAGTATATGGGAAAGAAAATGCTCCAATAGAAATTATTAATTATACAAGCTTCCAATGTCCAGATTGTGTTATAATGCATGAAAGATTACATGATACTATGAAAAAGTACATTGAAAATGGAACAATAAAATTTATAGAAAAACCAATAGATATTGCTAGATTTGAATTTGATGAAATAATATATAAGCATATGACGGAAGAACAATCATTAGATTTTGAAAAGTTATTAGAAATATATACAACTCAAGATCAATGGATAGAATTTGAATCAGAGCAAGAGGTAATTGATTTTTTAAATCTTAGCAATGATGAAAACAGTAAAAATGTTAATGATTTAAAGGTTATAACAAAGGAGAAGGATAAGATAGAATTAGAAGAAGTACCAACTATGTTTATGAATAATGAAAGAATATCACTTGACATAACTGTAGAAGAGTTTGAAAGTAAGATAGAAGAAAAATTAAATGCTAATTAGTTAATTTCACTAATTAGCATTTAATTTTTTACAGTAATAGTTTTTATATTAAAATTCTATACATCTAAGTATTATAAGGAATTACTAAAAATGAGGTATATAAAATATAAGTAAAATATAAACAATGTTAATTATTTACATAATATGGATTGAGATTATATACTTTAATAGAAGTATAAATTTTACTTACAAATGATTAGTAAGTGATATATAAGGGGGATAAAAATGAAAAAGAAATGGTTAAAACCAGAAGTTAAAAATTTAAACTTAAAGAGCACTAATGAAAATATAGAGGATTGTTCACCAGATGGTGTACAAGAACTAATATTAGATGGATTTTTAGGCTCATGTAAAAAAGAATGGTGCATTCATAAGGGATTAAGTATATATAAGGGATATTGTTATTGTCATAGAGATTTAGCCGATAAAGATGATGGAGATAATGACAATCTATTGTCTTAAGAGATAAGTGTAGAAATTAAAGAATCTATATTTGAATTGAATTTTTAAATTTAATTTTAATATAGATTCTTTTTTATATACGGACTTTATTTTTTTATATTAGTAGTATGTAATTAAATTTAACAGTAATACTAAAGTGTAATTTATTACCAAAAAATATAATAGTATAATAAACTTAATAATTATCAAAATTATGAGAGTGGGTATAAGAGAATGCTATTAAATAATTATAAAGTTTATGGATTAAATATAAAATCAGAGATAAAAATTGATGAGTTTGAAAATTTAAATGCTATTCCAGAAGATGAAATAGTAACAATATCTTATTCAGTAATGGATGATGAAATTAAGAAAAGTGTTTCAGAAGGAAGAAAAATTCAATTACAAAAAGAAAAAATATGGTTTCATATAGATAATATAGCAACATACTGTATAAAAAATGGAAATAAAGTAGAAGTGGAAGTATGTGAAAATGCAAATATGCAACTTATGAAAATATATATAATGTGTAGTTGCTTAGGTTTTATAATGCTACAAAGAGACATGGTAGCTATACATGGTGGCGTTATTGAAATGGACAATAATGCTGTTATATTTACAGGGGATAGAGGGGCCGGTAAATCTACATTAACTACAGCGTTAAGAGAAAAAGGGTACAAGTTTATATCAGATGATGTTGCAGGAATAATGTTTGATAAGGTTCCATATGTAATGCCAGGATTCCCTTATCAAAAGTTATGTGAATCAGCTATGGACAAGTTTGGATATGATAAAGAAAAGAATACTTCATTTATGAGTGATAAAGAAGTTAAATATATAGTTCCTGCTAAAGAGGAATTTATTTATGAACCAAGAAAATTAACAACAATAATTAAGATTACTGTTGGTGATGTTGAAGAGGTAACTATTGAAGAGTTAAAAGGTAGTGAAAAGATAAATAACATAATTAATAATATATATAGAGGGGAATATATTAAGCATTTGGGAGGAGTGAATCCTGAATATTTCAAAAAGTGTCTTAATATAGCTAAAAATATTAATTTCTATGTTGTAACTAGACCAAAAGATCAATTTACTGTTGATAAGCAAATTGCGTTAATTGAAGAAAAAATATTAACTATTGAAGAAGCAGTAATTTAGGAAAATATGTGTTTAAGATTTTATAAATTTTAAATAAAAAACGCTATGGGAGAAATAAAATGAAGAGACAATGGAAAAAGCCAGAATTAGAAACTATGAACTTTCAAAATACTAATGAAAATATAGTGGATTGTCCTATGGATGTTGAAGCGTCTGTAATGAAAGCAGATTGTCCAAGCAATAATAATCCTAATAATGAGGATAAAATGTGTAATTATCCAGGATGTAATCATAAGAGACATAAGAAATCAAACCCAGAAGGTAGATGTAAGTGTCATGAAAGATTAGAATTACCAACTTCATAAAATATAAATTAGTTAAGGTTACTTATAATGAGGCAATCATTTTAGGTAACTTTTTTGATAAATATAAGTTTGGGGGTCAATAACTATGGAGAGAGATGGAGATATTAGAAAGTGGATAAAAGGTAACTATAACTCAGAAAATTTAATTATAAGATATATGGTAAGAAGCTTATATTTTATAAAGAAGAGTGCATATACAGTGAAAAAGCTTATTACTGATAAGGAATTTAGAGCTATATTTGGTATGACTGTTTTTAAGGGTGGAAAAGTTCATCAAACAACTCCCCTAACATGTATGGATAGATATCCGGTAATATTTTCTGCTTGTAGGGATTATTTTAAGTATATTAATAATATAAAAATTCTTTCATATGGATGTTCAACAGGAGAGGAAGTCTTAACTTTACGGAAATATTTTAAGGATGCAAATATTATAGGAGCAGAGATTAATAAGAATAGTCTTCAGATATGTAGGAATCTTAAAGTGGATAATAAGATTAGATTTATAGATTCTAATGAAAAAGATATAAGAAAATGTGGAAAATATGATTTGATTTTTTGTATGGCAGTATTGCAAAGGACTCCAGATACTATTATGCGTCAAGGTGTTAAAAGTTTGAAGAAAATATACCCTTTTGAAAAGTTTGAAAATCAAGTAATAGAGCTAGATAGTTACCTAAAAAAAGGTGGGTTAATGGTTATACATTTTAGTCAATATTCTTTTATGGATGTAAATATAAGCTCAAAATATAAGACATTGGGTAATTATAATCAAGATGATTATGCTTCAGTAATTTTTGATAGAAATAGTAATCTAATTGAGAAGCCAATATCAAGAAATAGTATATTTATTAAGTTAGAGGATTAAGAGAATTAATATTTATAATTAATTTTAAGTAATAGTTAATTATAAGTTTATAAAGTTCGTTATATTAATTTTTTTATATAGTGAATTATATTTATATAAAAATGAAGATACAATAAGTTTATTTAAAAATGTAGCAATTTAAAAATAAAATAACTGCAATTATACTTAATAAAAAATAAGTAGTACTAAAGTGTAATATATTAATGAACAATTTGGACTATTTAACTAATTAGAATTAATTGGTAAAATTTATATAAAGATAATACTATTAAATCTAAAAAAAGGATAGGGTGGGAAAATAATTATGATTAATTTTAAGAAGAGCACTGGGAAAATAGGAAAAATAAAAAAAGATTATGGAATAAATTTAGATACAGTAATTAATAAAAATTTGGAAATAGATGATACTGATTTAGATGGAGAAAAGGTAATGATGAATCTTGATAAAGGTGAATACTTTATGATGAATGAAGTTGGAAGCAGAATATGGGAAATCATTAGTGAGCCTATAAATGTTAAAGAGATAATCAGTACTTTACGAAATGAATATGAGGTTGATGAAGAGACTTGCAAGGATACTGTAATTGAATTTTTAGGAAGATTAGATAATGCAGATCTTATCAGTATTAACTAGAAAAACAAAAACATTCTTTAAGATTAGTAATGAATTAAAAATTGAGTTTCTTAAGGCCTTTTTCTACACAGGATTTTATAGAGCATTTATTTTATTTGTTCCTTTTAATAAGTTAAGAAAACGTATGGGAAAGCATAAAGAGGAATCAGCAGCAAAAGAAACGATGGATGTTTATAAGATTGCAAGTCATATTTCATGGGTTGTTACTTTAATATCAAGCAAGACTCCTTGGGAAAGTAAATGCTTAGTACAAGCCTTAACTGCACAAAGGATGCTTAAGTCTAAAGGGATTTCTACTACTATTTATTTAGGAGTTAGGAAAGAAGGAAATGAGATGAAAGCTCATGCATGGCTTAGATGTGGTGAGTATTATGTAACAGGTGGAGCTATTAGAGAGCAATATACTGTGGTAGCTAAATTTGCTAATTAGGAGATTATTTACTTTTAAAATACTAGGTTATCATAAGAATTTAAAGAGATTTTAATTATAAGACTATCGTAATAGAAAAAATGATGTTCTATTAATGATAGTCTTTTTGTATTATATATTATTTTCAGCTTTATACATGAATGAAGTATAATATTTATTAAAATTATTATCTGACTGTATAGCAATAATTTCTTTAGCTATATATGAATTAATATCGTTTATATCATTAGGTATATTATTTATTTTAAATGTGAATGCCTTATTTAAATAATCAAATATTACTTCATGGTCATTAATAAATAAACTTATCATTATGAAAACACCTCCATTATAAATTAACAAAGCAAACAATCTCCCTGATATAATAATATGAAAACACATTGATAATGGTTACATAAGTATATATAAATAGTTTTCCTTTATCAGTGTTTTAAAGTTAATAAAAAGAAGTACTACTAATTGATTAATTGTAAATAATTGTAAAAAGATATATAATTATTTAGCAATTATAGATAAGGAGGAAAAATGAATAATATAAAAAAGCTAATAAATAAAGAAATAATTTTATATGTAATATTCGGAGTACTAACAACAATAGTTAATTTAATAGCATATTATTTATTTTCAAATATTATAAATATAAATTATCTTATAAGCAACGCAATTGCTTGGATAATATCTGTTGTATTTGCATATATAACTAATAAATTTTTTGTATTTAATAGTTCTTATATAAATAAGGATGTAATAATAGAAGAATTCATAAAATTTATGAACTGTAGATTGATTTCTGGCTTATCAGAAGTGGTATTACTATTTTTATTTGTAGATTTACTTTTAATGAATGATATTGTAGCCAAGCTAATAATAGGAGTTTTAGTAGCATTAATTAATTTTATATTTAGTAAAGTATTTATATTTAAAGGAGTAGATGAACTAAGGTCTGAAGTAAATAAAGCAATAAGCAAGTAAAAGGAGGTATTAATCTCATGGATACAATAACTGTTGTAGTACCATGCTATAACGAAGAAGATGCATTAAAAAGCTTTTATGTGGAGATTACGAAAGTTACCTCTGAAATGAAAAAGGTAAAGTTTGAAATAATATTTATAGATGATGGGTCAAAAGACAAAACATTAGAAATAATAAAAGGTTATTCAAAAGTGGACAGTAAAGTGAAATATATATCATTTTCAAGAAATTTTGGTAAAGAAGCAGCAATATATGCTGGATTGAAAGCAGCAAGTGGTGAATATGTAGTTATAATAGATGCAGATTTACAACATCCACCAAGATTAATAAAGGATATGTATTATGGAATAACAAAAGAAGGCTATGATAGTGTAGTAGCTTATAGGATAGATAGAAAAGGTGAAAATAAAATAAGATATTTTTTTTCAAAAATCTTTTTTAAACTTGCAAGTAAGATTACAGAACTTGATTTTATACAAGGTGAGGAAGATTATAGAATGATGAATAGAAAATTCCTTGAAGCTGTACTTTCAATAGAAGAAAAAAGTAGATTTACAAAGGGAATATTTCAATGGGTTGGATTTAATGTTAAATGGATAGGACATGAAAATGTTAATAGAGTTGCAGGTAAAAGTAAATGGTCATTATTTAAATTATTTGCTTATTCAATAGATGGAATAATAGGATTTTCTACTGTTCCACTAATTATTTTAACAGTAATAGGGGCATTGCTATGCTTAATAGGAACAGTGTTAGGAGTATCATTAATTATTAAATACTTAATGATGGATGTAAATATATCAACAAGCTTAATCTTAATAGTATTTACAGTATTAATAAGTGGAGTTCAGTTGCTTATTTTTGGAATAATTGGGCAGTATTTAGGGAAAGTATATTTAGAAACAAAGCAAAGACCATTATATATAGTAAAAGAAGAAAAAATACTAGATAACAAGGAAATTGAAGTGGATGAAGAAGTTAAAGTTTAAAGAGAATTATATTTATATATTCTCATTTATTGTTCCTATCATGTTAATGGTAGTAATTTATGCTCTAATAGGTATATACCCAGTGGAAGATAAGACTATAGTAAATAGTGATATGTACTTACAATATGTTGGATTTTTAGGGCATATAAAAGATGTATTAAAAGGTGAGGCAAATTTATTTTATAGTTTTAGTAAGAGTTTAGGGGGAAATACTGTAGGGCTTTTTGCTTATTATATGTCAAGTCCTTTAAATTTAATTATAGGATTATTTCCAAAGGCTTATATTGCAGAGACTATAGTAGTTATAACATTAATAAAGATAGGTTTATCCTCATTAACATTTACAATATATTTAATACAAAGCTTTAAGAAAAAAGATATAAATGTAATAATGTTTTCATTATGTTATTCTTTCATGGCATATAATATTAATTTTCAACTTAATATAATGTGGTTAGATGGAGTTGTTTTATTACCTTTAGTTACGCTTGGGATAGACAAGCTTATAAATGAAAAAAAGTATAAATTGTATGTAATATCATTATTTATAGCAATAGTTTCAAATTATTATATTGGATATATGATATGTATTTTTTCAGGATTGTACTTTATCTATAAATTAATATTAAATAATAAGGTTAAATTAATAAAGCTAGATAAGGTTGCTTTAATAAAGCTAAGAAATTTTATAGGTGCATCTGTATTATCAGTTGCATTATCAGCATTTATACTTATTCCAACGGTACTATCATTAGGTTCAGGAAAAGCAAAGTTTAGGATTTTTCAAGAATCACCTAAACTAATGATGAGTTTAGATGAAGTAATTGCCCAACTTTTTATTGGAAACTATAGTTTGGGACAAATAATGGGAAATTACCCCAATATATATTGTGGAGTTATTATAACTGTATTAGGGATATTATATTTTTTAAATAAGAACATAAGTAGGAAAGAGAGAATTTTATCTGGAATATTTATGTTTGTACTTTTATTAAGCATTTTTATTAGTATATTGGTATTAATATGGCATGGGTTTGATTATCCAGTAGGATTTGAATATAGATTTTCCTTTTTAATATCGTTTTTAGGAATTGTTTTAGCTTATAAGGAGTTTATAAGTGGTGAAAATATATCGAAGTTAAAAATAGCTATAATAATTTTATTAGGTACGGTATGTACAGGATATATTTTATATGGTGATTATGAAGGGTTATCTCAATGGAACATATTATTAACATTTTTATTTTTTGTAGTCTATATAATTTTGATTAAGTTAGCTAATTGGATTAATCTTGATAAGTATGAGAAGTGGAATTTTAGTCTATCATTATATCCATGGATATATAAAATAGTTAAATTTAATAGATGTGCTGAAGGTGAAGTTAGGTATATCAATAAATCTATAAGTGATAGTCAGTGTGGAAAAGTTGATAATAATAGAAAAAGGCTAAGGTACTTAAAAAGAAGAAAAGTAGGACAAATCATAAATATATTAATTATGGCTATTGTTTTTATAGAATTAATTATTAATGCATATAGCTGTTTAAAGTTGAAAAGCTATGTATCAAGAGTACGTATATACAATTATATTAATGAAATGCAACCAATAGTTGATGAATTAAAAGAGAATATGAATAATTTTTATAGAATGGAAGAAGTTTTTGCTAATACGTATGATGATCCAATGCTATTAAATTATTATGGTATCACTCATTCAAGTTCAGCAAATGATAGAAATACTAGAAAGTTTATGACTAATATGGGGTTTAAGACAAGTAGTATTTTCGAGAAATATAATAGAGGAAGTCTTATTAGTATAGATTCATTATTAGGAGTTAAATATCAAATAGTATCAAAAAAATCTGAAAACTTTTCTGATAATCACTATACAGAAAATAGATATTATAAGAAGTTTTTAGAAGAGGGAGATTATATAGTTTATGAAAATCCATTTGCTTTACCTATAGCATTCATGGTTAATGATAGTTTGAAGGATGTAGCTACTACAGAAGTTAATACATTTGAATTGAATAATAGCATTTTAAGTTCAATGGTAAATGAGAAAAAGGTTATTAATAAATCGTTAAGCATAAAGGAAATAACATCTGAAAATTTAATTTCAACTATAAATGATGGCGAAGTATGTTATAAAAGAATGGATAATCAAAAGGAAGCAAGCATTACATTTGTAGTTGAGGCGGAAGATAATAATCCAGTTTATATGTTTTTAAAATCTAATGCATATGAAAGTGGAACTGCTAGTAGCAATCAAGTAAGAGTTTCTATTAATGGAGTTAGAAAATTTACTGCATTTGATAGTAGAAATTATAATGTGGAGTATATCGGGGAATTTAATAAGGGTGAAGATATAAGAATAGAGATTAATTTAAATACAAATAAACTATATTTAAAGGAGTTGCAAATTTATTCTTGTGATGTTGATGAATTTGAAGAAGTTTATAATAATTTAAAGGAAAATATTATTAGTGATACTGATTATAGGGATGGTTATGTTAAAGGGAAGATAAGTGTTACTGAGGATAAGACTTTGATATACACTTCTATACCTTATGATGAAGGATGGACAGTAAAAATTGATGATAGGAAGGTTGAGTATGTAAAGATATTGGATGGATTGATTGGGGTAGATGTTGACACAGAAGAATTCAGTGAAGGTGAGCATGTTATAGAGCTTAAGTATAAGGTGCCAGGTTTGATGGTAGGAATTATAATTTCATTTTTAGTATTGGCGAGTTGGATGGCTTATTGGGTGTTTATAAAAGTATATGTATACAACAATAATGAATATAGATTGAAAAACTAATTGTGAGATTAGATGAAAATTAAATATATTAATTTTCATCTAAGTTTTTTTATTATTAGCTTTATAAATTAGAAAATAATTATATAGAAGTAATACTGCTATATAAAAAATTATAAATATGTGTAATTTGATGACTATATCAACTATGGTACAATTTGAATATGCACTAAAGAAAGGTGATAAAAATCTAAGTAGATAGTGTGCTTTACTTATATTAGATATTGAATACTTTTAGCCAATGATGATTAAGCTGTTATTTTAAAATATTATATAAAAAGGGGAGATAGTGAAATGAAAAAGTGGTACAATCCTACGATTACAAATTTATGTATTAAGGGGACTTTAGAAAAATTAGAGGTTCCAGCAAATGCTTGGTGTATAAATCAGCCTAATAAGGGGCCAGCTAATGGAACGAATAAAGTCTGTAGGCATGCTAGTGCAACTCAAACAATACAAAGTAGCAATCCTGAAGCACCATATTATTGTCCTTATGTAGCAATTCATTCTCAAGTTCCAGGTGCAGATCGCCAATGTACAATTGGGGGAGATAATATAGAAATATCTTAATTTAAGGTTTAAAATTTATAATATTAAATATTTAATAATAGGAATGGAATAGTTAAATTGACAGGGGATTTATTAAGAAATTAGAAGTAGGTATTAAATAATACAATTAATAGTATTGTTAGTAAGTTTCCTTCATGGCCTAGAAAGTAAATAGGGAAAAAGATTATTCTTTCCACATATCATAAAAAGTAAATAAAATGTGATTCAAAAAGGAGCTGTCGCAATAGTGGGTAAAAAAATCCGCTAGCGATAGCTCTTTTTCTATATTTTCAAAAAAATAATTGTACATTTCCGATTAAAATAAAATTGAATATAAAAATAGACGCACTTAAATAAGCCTAATGAAAAAAGACTTTAAAAATTTAAATTATGCAGTTTTCTTTAATTCAAATAAATGCTTACCAGTTCGGTTAGCCTGTATTTTGTTAT
>NZ_JAASHD010000055.1:0-18658 GCF_019734375.1 Clostridium sp. K04 | reverse complement strand
CATAAAAGACCTAAAAAATTGTCTTAAAAAAATTTTTTAGGTCTTTTATTCCGAAAGGCACTTTTTCAGTGCCCTCTAAGTAAATAGGCTATTTTTATATATTATAAAGCTTTTAAAGCTACTGCATTTAAAATACTCCATGGTTTATTAAAATGTGGTTGGAAGAAGAAATCTGTCATAGCTAATTCTTCAATAGTCATTTCATTTTGAATTACAACTGATAAAGTGTTCATAAATTGTGTTAAATCTATATCAGAAATTATTTGTCCACCAATTACTCTTCTTGTATCCTTATCAAATACTAATTTAACAGTAGCTGGTAAGTATGTTGGCATAAATTCTGGTCTATAGTTATCAGTTAATTCAACTGAACCAACATTCATTTTAGTAGTAGCTTTAGCAACTTCTTCAGTTAATCCTGTTGATGCTATACATTTTTCGTAAATTTTTATTCCTGAAGTACCTTGTGTTCCCATATATTTTAATGTAGGCTCAACTATATTTCTTGCAACTAAAGTTCCCATTCTTACAGCATTTGTTGCAAGTGGAATATATCTTGTATCATGAGCAGGATTATATTTAACAACACAACAATCTCCAGCTGCAAAAACATCTTCTTTACTAGTTCTCATATATTCATCAATTATAATAGCTCCGTTTGGTAATGTATCTAACTTTCCTTGTACTAATTTAGTATTAGGTGCAAATCCAATACATAATACTACTAAATCGCCTTCATAACTTCCCTTTTCAGTAACAACTTTAGATACTTTTCCATTTTCTCCTTCAAACTTAGATACCTTTTCTCCTAATACTAAGTTAACTCCTCTATCTGTAAATTCTTTTTCTGCGATATCAGTAAACTCTTTATCTAAGTATTTTGCCATTATTCTTTCTTCAGCATCAATTAAAGTTACTTTTTTACCTTGCATCTCAAATGCTTCTACTAACTCAACCCCAATATATCCAGCACCAATTATTACTACATTTTTAGCGGTTTTTGATTTTTCTATAATTTCAACTGCATGGTCATGATTTTTACATAATAAAATATTATCTAAGTCTCCACCTTCAAATCTTGGTACTATTGGCCATGAGCCTAATGTTAAGACTAATTTATCGTAATTATCTTCAAACTCTTCATTAGTTAAAAGATTTTTAACCTTTAACGTTTTATTATCAAAATCAATATTTAAAACTTCATGCTTCATGTTTGTTATAACACCCATTTTAGCTAAGTTTTCAGGTGAGTTGTAGAAAAGGTTCTTAGTTTCTTTTATAACTCCTCCTACATTTAATGCAATTCCACAAGATAAAAATGATAAATTATCATTTTTTTCATATATTGTAATTTCACTTTCTGGGTGAAGTTCCTTTAAATTAACTACTGCTGCAGTTCCTGCATGAGTACATCCTACTACTACTATTTTCATATTAATTCCTCCTAGAGCTAATAAATATTTTTAAATATTTATTACTAATCAATAATTATTTTCTTTGATTAAATCATACTACTTTACTAAGAAATAGTAAAGAGGTTTTATAAAAAAATTGTCTTTTTTTTAACAAGCACTTTTTGGTAATTACTTTTAGCTCCTTACTTTTTATTTTTTCTTAATTCTATATTCTTTATGTATCTATATATTAACTAATTCATTAATACAAAAAATCTACTATTATCTTTTATTCATTTATAATTACATTATTTTTTATTAAAATTATATTTTTATAGCTTTATAAACTAAGAAACTTAGTATACTGTTTTTCCCCTTATATCTTTATTTTCTTATATCTAAACCTTTTTATTTTGGATTTCTTTCTTTTTATTGCTCTTTATATCGTTTTCACTTAATTTAAACATTTTTTTATCTCAATTTGGCACACATTAAATATTACCTCATAAAATACAAGTAAATAAATTATATAAAGAGGTTTGTATATGGGAAAAAGTGCATGGGAATATGCCCTAGAAATTATTTCAATAGCTACTGATATCGATGAATTAAACACAAAATTAAGTAAAACAGATAAAATTAGTGAACGTGAAATCCTTTCATCAAAAATCGATAGTCTTGAAAATAAACTATTTGAAATTAAAGACAAGCTAAAATCAATTAATATTCTCTAGCTTATTTATACTTATAAAAAAGGAGAATTCAATCTAAAATCACCTTACATTAAAGTATATTTTAAACTAAATTCTCCTTTTTTAATTATTATATTAATATCTTTCACTTTTAAACAATGTAAAAATATTTCCACTAACTATTATCAATGCAATCGTAAAAAGGAAATAATATTTATCTATATTCTGACTTAGAGTATTTTCTTCAATTTCTTCATTACTGATGTTATTATGTTCTTTTTCTTTATTTAATTCACTATGTATATTCTCTTCACGATTTATATCTACTTCTGGATTTACATCTACCTCAGGCTTTTCTCCTAACTCAGGTATTTCTTCATTCTCAATATCTTCTTGTATTTCATCACTAATATTTACTATCTCTGCTAAATCCCTTACTAGCAAAAGATATTCATCAGTACCCTCAACTACAATACCTACTATTGAAATTACATCTCCGACTTTAATTTTTGACTTCCATTCATATTCTAAATCACATTTGATACTATTTTCTATAAAGTTATCTATATAAACTACAGCTTCTCCACTTCCATCGTTAATATAAATAATATTTTCAACTATAGATATTACTTTTCCTATAGTTTTCACCAACATACCTTCATTTTTTTCTTGCATACTATCAAATGTTGAAAATTCTATTGGCAATATTAAATTTATTCTTTCATCAATTATTTGTAAATCATAATTTTCATCTTGCAATTTAATTTGCGCATTACCAAATTTTGAACTTACACGTCCAGTTACTCTAACCTTTTGACCTAGCTTTACTTTAGATTCTATAACTCCATAAACCTCTATTCCGCTAGTATCATCCTGAACATAGATAACATTATTAAATAAATTGCTATTTGACTCGGCCTTAGATGCTACAGTAACATAGCCTTCAACAATTACTTTCTCTCCCAATTTATCCAGTATATTATCACTATTTTTATCAATTTTAACAGACAAAATTGAACTTAATTCTATTTTAGGTACTGGCGCTAAATATCTTAAAAGCATATTAGTTATTTCATAATTAGAAAAATTGCTATCACTAATTTCATCTTCATAATAAAAATTTGTACCTGATATAACTATCTTCGAATTATTATCTAATGTTTCGATAGCTAGTCCTACTACTTCTCCCTTATTTACTGAAACATTATCATTTTGCTTATCATAATAATGTCCATAAGTACTTTCATGACCTTCGATTAATACTTCTATATTATCACTTGATGAAGGAATAATTAAAGTTGATCCATTAAAAAATTTAAATTTCTTATCTACATCAATTCCTACTAATAATTCGCTTTCTATATTATATTTATTAAAACTTAAATTATAATTTTCTCCATCATTTATATCATTATCAATAGCTTGATCATCATTTAATCGTATTTTTGCCCCAATTGCTTCTAAAATATGATTTCCTTTCTTAGCATATTCACAATTTGAATTTTCATCATAAATATCTGAACTAGATGTTATTATAAGATTTCCTCCACCACTTATGTATTTAGTTATTAAATTTATTTCAACTTGAGATGCAATGTTTATATACTCTTGCGTTAAAATTAATAATTTTGCTTCACTTAAAACTTGATTTGATAATACGTTTTCATTTAAAACTAATTTCATTCCATTTTCTTTGACAATATTTTTTAATGTTTTCAGGTTATCATCTGATTTAACTCCATTATTATACCCCTGTTGAACTACAACCTTAGATAATTCCTTCATTTTTGATACTTTTATATCAACACTACTATTACTCTCTATTTTGATATTATCTTCTTTTATAGTATTATTATCTAACTTGCTACTATTTTTAGTAATATATCCACTTACTTTAACTTCAATAGTATATCTCCCAGCCTTATTAAAATAATAATCTATATATGTATTTATACTTTCTCCTGCTAAAATTTTATCTATGTTAACTACCTTAATTGGCTTTAATTTACTTTTTGTAAAATATTCAATTTTAACCCTATTAATCTCAACCAATTTTGTATTATGTATAACAGTTTCAATCTTTATTTCTTCATTTTCCACAATCAAATCACTATCTTCTAGTACATTATTCTTTATATCAATTATTTTTTCATTATAAGTACTAAATTCTAACTCTCTACTATTCTCTTCAGCTCTTACAGTTATGCAAGGTGAAATCACTTGACTTATAGCCAATAAAAACACTATTAACATACATATACATGCATTACCCACCATTTTAAATAAACCCATTTTGTCCCCCTTATGAACATATCTTCTTATGTTTTATCTTGATTTTACCATAAAAGTTAATTTACTAGAAGTATATTTACTTTATATTCCGTATACTTCAAATTATATAACCTAGTTTACATATCAAAAGCTCTAAGTGTTACCCTAGAGCTTTCTTGATTATTTTCTTAATTCTTTTTTCTTATATACAATTGCTATTCCACCTACAGTACATAATAAAGCAATTATTATATAATACATATTATTAGTCCCTCCAGTTTGAGGTAATATACTACCATCAACTGTGCTTGACTTTTCAGCAATTATGAATTTTCCTATTTTATCTGTTGTAAATACTATAGTGTTACCATCAACTTTAGTTTCTACTATTTCATATTTCTTATTTTCTTCATTATAGTAGAATGCAGATAATTTAGATTTATTTAATCCTTTTAATTCATCATCTGTTAATGTAATAGATATTGTAATTCTTCCGTCCTTTGCAGTTGTGATCTTAGTAGATTTATCTCTATTCTTTATAGATAAGTCTATTTCATAAACTTTATTTACTGCCTTTAAGCCCTTTGTAATAGTATCATCATTACTCTTCTTTAATTTAACTATTACAGAAGAACCATCTACAAGTAACTCCTTATCAAATACACTAAATGGTATTAATAATGTTTGATTACCATTAGTTATTTCTATAGAACCAGTACCATTTTTAATACTTTCTATATCAGTAATCTCAACAATAGCTTCATCACTTGGCTTACTAATATTAATTTTATTATTACCATCTTTATCTGTAATTTTATCAACTTTTATAGTTCCATTTTCTTCTGGCTTAACTTCAACAGATGTATCATCATCTTCATCCTCTTCAGAATCTTGCTTTTCTACTGTAACCTTAATTTCTTTAGTAGCCTCTTTTCCATTTTGATCAACTACTTTATATATAACTTTATAATCCCCTTCTTTAGAGGTATCAACTGTATTTTCAATTACCTCTAATTTTTCTGTAATATCATTTCCTTCTGCATCACTTGCAGTAATGCCTTCTAATACATTGAATTCATCGCCAAGCTTTAAAACTCTATCATTTGCATTAATAGTTGGTCCTGGTATTTCTTCACCTTCAGCTAATCTTGTTATTTCTAATGATAAATCTTTTGTCGCAAATCCTATTGCTTCTTCATTATTATTAAATATATCTGGGTTATTTTTATTTTCATCTGTTGGCTCAATGTGAATATTAATATCGTTTTTACCAACATTTAATTTAACTTGATGCACAAAATTACCGTTTTCATCAACTTCAACTTTTTCACCATTTATAGTTAAGTTCGGATCTAACATTGAATTACCTTTAACTGTAATAGTTTCATTCTTTGTATAGCTTCCATTTGATGGATCTAACACAACTACAGGCATATCCTTCCATCTTACCACTTCATTTTCAACAAGCATTTTACCATTACCTTGATTAACTACTGTAATTTTTTCATTACCACCTTCTCCAGTAGTACAACCATACTTACTTTGATTAGCAGCCTTTGGATTTGAATAATTCATTAATGCTTCTTGATCCCAAGCTCCACCTTTAACATACTTATATTCAATTTCTTCACCTTCTAAAACTGAAATAGTATAAGTCCAGTCAGCTGTAACAGCACCATTCCTGCTCATTTCCCATGAGTTTACATCCCATCCATTCATTCCACCTGGCATTGTTATTACAGCATCAAGTGGTGTATATGAAGGTGCATGTAATTTAAACGTTACTTCTACCATAACTAAATCTGGTGTAACATCAACTAAATTTGATTTAATTGAATTACCACCATTTGTATAAGCAATTACTTCATACTTATATTCAGTTTTATTTTTTACATCTGTATCTTTATAAGATACTATTGACTTATCTTGAATTCTTGCAACTACAACTCCATTTCTAACAATTTCATATAGAGCTATATTATTTTCTCCAACAATATTCCAGCTTAAATTAACTTCTCCTGATTGCGCTTCAGGTGTGTTTAACTCAATAGCTTCTGCTGGAGATACATTATCATTAACAGCTAATTTAAATGATTTAACTTCTGTAGACTTTATGCTATCCTTGTCATTAAATCCATAAGTTCCTTTAGTAGTAAACTCAAACTTATATTCATACTTTCCAGCTTTATTTGCTATAAATGACGCTGTAAATACGTCATTATTACCATTTTCCTCTAAATAAGTCCCTTTGAATGTTGTAAATTCCTCATCTCCAGGATATTTAACTAGTAATCTTCCAACTAATCCTTCAGATGCTCCTTCTACGTTTGAAACATTTTCTATATATACTTCAGAATTAACATTTATAGATGATGATATATCAACCTTATCAGCTTTTACGTCACTCAAATTACCAAGCCATGTAATTTCTGAATGTGGAGTTAATCCATCACTCCAAGATAAAGGTGATTCATTTCCATCTTTATCTATTGCACTTACTGCAAAGTATAATCTATTACCATTTGTTAATTTATCAATTGTAATCTCAGTATTATCTACTATCTCAACTTCTATTTGTAAACTTCCCTTAAAACTTGAAGAATAAACCTTATATTCTTTTGCTCCTTTTACAGAATCCCATTTTAAAGTTACTTCTCCATTTCCTTCAGTTCCTGTAATATTACTAACTGAATCAGGTAATTTTATAACATTTATACTTGTCATCATTCTACCAGTCATTGCAGGAATAGTTATTTCAACTTTTCCATCTTTAACTGAAATTTTATAATCAGAATCTAGTCCATCGATGAAATTAGTACCATTTCCAGTAAATTCTTTTAAATCTAAAGTTATTTTAGCATCACTTTGTGTAGGATTAATAGCTACTATAGCATGTTTATCCTCATAGCTTCTTCCATATACATATACTCCTTCAGTACCAGTATATAAAGTTGTTAAATCTCCATAAGAAAATAATTCTTTATTATTTTCTCTAACTGCTCCAATTGCTTCATAAAAACTAACTAATGAATCATCCTCATTACCCCATGGGTAAGTTCTTCTACAATCTGGATCTTTAGATCCTGTAACTCCTGCTTCGTCTCCATAGTAAATAGTAGGAGCTCCAGCATAACCAAATTCAAATAAAGCAGCAAGCTTTAATCTTTGCTTTCCTAGATTTTCATCATAATTTCCTAGTTCAGCTCTTTCAGAAGAATCACTTCCTCCTCCTAATACATAAATTGCTCTTGCAACATCATGAGATCCCATTAAGTTCATTAATGCATAAAATGCTTCTTCTGGATAATCTTCATAAACAGCCATTAATGTATCATTTAATCTTGTTGCATTACCATTTTTTAAATAATCAATTAACGCTGCTCTTATTCTATAATTCATTACTGAATCATATTGATCACCAACAAAATATTTTGAAGCATCATCCCAGATTTCACCCAAAATAAGCGTTTCACTATTATGCTCCTTCATAACTTCTCTAAAGTCATTCCAAAATACTGTATCAACCTCATTAGCAACATCAAGTCTCCAACCATCTGCTCCCCAATCAATCCATTGTTTCGCAACAGAATCTTCATCTTTGTAGATATAATCAACTAACTCTTTGTTGTTCCATTCACTTGCTTTATTAACAAATTCGTCATTTTCACTAGCTAAACCTAATTCAATAGCTTCTTCCTTAGTTACTGATTTAAATTCTGGTAGTGAATCATATCCCCACCATCCTTGATAATCATATCTTTCATTTGTTGTTCCAACATCAACCTTAGTATTCTTAATATTGAACCATAAATGCCATTTTTCTTCACTAAATGTTTGTCCATCTTCAACAAAATAGGCATCTGCCTTAGTCATTGCAGCTTCTTGTGTTATTGCCTCATTATTCATTGAATCATATACATATGACCAATATTCATATGCACCAACTGTATCATATTTACCATATCTATCAAAATAAATAGAATCATCACCAACGTGGTTAAATACACCATCTACAATTAAGTGCATTCCTCTACTTTTTAATTCTGCAGTAAATGCCTTAAATTCTTCTTCTGTTCCAAACATAGGATCTAAAGTTTTATAATCTGTAGCATCATATTTATGATTTGAAGAAGCCATAGAAATAGGATTTAAATATAATGTATTAACTCCTAATCCTTGCAAATAATCTAATTTTTCTTGAATTCCTTCAATATCACCACCAAAGAAATCATTTGACCATATTCCATCACCAGAATATGCTCCATCAATATCATCCATCCCATTTTCACCCAACCTCGGATTATCTGGTAGTGAGTTCCAAGTTTCATGAGTTTCTATTGGTTCCTCTCCTCTTGCATTTTCTTTAGCTGTATCATTTGATTCATCACCATTAAAAAATCTATCAGGGAAAATTTGATAAACAACTGCCTCTTTCATCCAATCAGGAGTTTTATAATCTTTATCATAAACAGTAAGTTGGAAGAATAGTCCATTTTTATCTCCTACAGTTCCAGTTTTACCTTCGCTACCATCTTCACAATAGTATTTTACAGTATCACCATCACCAGCAATAAATTTATATCCATAAACTCCAATTTCGTCTGGTGTAAATGTAGCTTCCCATATATCAACTTGTTCTTCATCTACAGTAATTGTCGATACTTTTTCCATATTATAAAGGTCTGATCTGTTTGTATTAGTATTTCTTACTAATACTCTAGCATATTGTAAATCACCTTTTTGTGCATGCATTCTAACTGTTACATCAGTTCCCTCAGCAACTGCTCCAAATGGATATTTATATAGGTTATCCCAAGTATTGTGATATAACATATCACCATTTACCTGTCCATCTAAATCTATTATTTCTTTTGAAGCTAATGGTGAATGATAACCAAAGGCTTCTTTGCCTTGTGTTACGTATATATCTAATGTTCCATCATTAGATACATGCCTCAAATCAATAAATCTGTTAATATCTACATCCTTTTCAGCCCATTCATTATCACCTTCAGTTTTCTTAACAATGAACCCCATCTTAGTATCATTAATTAGGTTTTCATATACCTTAGTTGCTACTTTACCATAACTATCTTCTGAAGTTAATTCTAATGTTTCTCCATCTGTCCCATCTAACCATGCCCATATATTCCAATTGTCATAGTCTTTACTATTTCTCTTATAATGAATATTTACAGTAATTTCTTCATATTCTTTTATAAATGCCCTTTGGATAACACTCTTTGGATTTTCCTTTTCACCATAAATTACAACGATTTCATTATTATCATTATTTAGATCAGAGATTTCATATTTTAAATCTCCAGTTGCCTTATTATCCCAACTTTGCCCTTCTTTTACTATAATCCCCAGCTCACCTTCTGTTACATTAGCTGGTAATTCTAATAACGCATATGCTCCTTCTTTATCTATATAATCAAACTCAACAAATTTTCCTACTTCCCCCGGATACCATGTCCAAAATCCCCAGTTTTCGTATTTAGTTTCTCCTTCTTTTACAAATCTTACTTTTACTGTTTTTTTCTCTTGTTGCTTTGGTACAACAATTACTGAATTTTCTCCATTAACTTCTGTATTCAACGAGTCTTTAAATGCACCTTCCCAATTATCACCTTCACATGGTTTAAATTTATATTCATATGTTCCTGGTTCTAAGTTGATCGTTGTAGAAAAAATGCCCTGTTCATTTTTTTCCATTTTTATTTCTTTAGATGTATTCCACTCAACCATCGATCCAATTAAATATAAATTTTCGCCTTCATATTCAGCTCTAAATGTTACACTACCATCTTCATTAATTTCTGGACTTTTTAATTCTGATTCACCTTCTACTGAAATCAATGCATTAGAAGTAAAATCACCTTCTTCAGAATGCTTAGGATTTAATGGGTCCCCTTGCCAATCGCCAAATTCTTGATTACTTGTGTCTGGAGACCAAGTTACTATTCCATATTCATAATTTCCTGGTGCAAGATCTAATGTTACAGACCAAATATTTGAGCTACTTTCATTTATCATCTCATGTAAAACTGACCATTCATTATCAAAAGATCCTTTTACTGCAACTCTCGTTTCTGTTCCATTACCTAAATAATATAATGTAACCTTTCCATTACTAACCTGTGGATTAACTACAACTGCTGGATTATTACCCTTTTTATATGAATTTAATGGATCACCCTTCCAATCACCATTAATATCATCAGTAGTTGTATCTGCCCAAGTCACAATTCCATATTCATTTATTCCTGATATTCCCTCAACTGTGGTTGTCCAAATATTATTTTCACCTTTTATCATATCAATTGTATTCCAACCACTAAATTCACCCTTTACCTTTATAGCATTTTCTGTTCCATCACCTTGATAATTAAAAGTAACAGTTCCATCACTATTAACTACTGGGCTTTTTAATACTGTTTCAGCCAAAACATCACTCGCACCGTTAGGAAACGGTACCAGATTTAGACAAAATAATACTAACATCATTACTGCTACTTGCCATTTGTACTTCATTAATCCCCTTTTTTTCATAAATTTCTCCTCCCTATTTTTTAATTTAAAAGAAAATATCTATTTGAGAAATCGTTTCCAAATATCTATATTATCTTTTAAATTTACTTTACATTCTTATTGTAAAGTATTCCCATGGTTTATTTCTACCTTTTTTATATTTTTTGTGCATTTTAACAAATCTTTTTTCATATTATATATTTTATTTTTATTTAATGTTATAATTATTATATATACATAAATTAAAGGAGCTATGCCTATAACATAGCTCCTTTTCTCTTTAGTCACTTCCTAAATTAATGCCTAACATCCCAGAAAGAATGCCAACAACTACACAAAGTGAAAATTTCATCAAATCATATAATCCCAATGTAGCTTCTGCTCCAAATAAAACTCCAATAGCATATAAGGATATGTAAAATAAAACTCCTACAGAAAGTCCTACTAGCCAACCCTTATGACCATATAGTTTTGCTGCAAATATTGTTCCAAATATTAAGCTAATACTAGTTATAACTACATAAATGGCACTAAACATTCCTGAACTAATGTCTACAAAAGACATAACTAAAGATAAAATTGCAGTTAACACTGTTACTACTGCTATAGCTCCCACTACACCTTTTAGAACATTATTAAAATAGTCTTTCCACTCCATAAAAACACCCCCTTTTAGTTCATTCTATGACCTAAAAGGGGGTATTATTCTTTAATTATGCAACGTCTTTGCTTAATTTTTGAGCTATAGCATTCTTAGTAATTCTAAATCTTACTCTATCTGGACCTGATTGGATAACCATTTGATCTTCTTCGATTGTTATAATTTTTCCAACTATTCCGCCTCTTGTTAAAACTTCGTCATTTACTTTTAATTCTGATAACATTGTATTATACTTCTTTGTTCTCTTCTTTTCTGGAACTATTAATAAAAAGTACATAATTGCAAACATTGCTACTAAAGGTAATAGTGTAACTAATAATTGTGCCATTTAAAAATCCCTTCCCTTCACATTCATCTTTAAGGATACATCGTAATATTTACTATGTATTAAATACTATACTTTATTTAAAATTATATGTCAATTCTATGAACAAATCAATTTCTAACTTTCACAAATTATTCACAAAACATAGTTTAGAATTTATTTTTTACAATTCCATTCTCTTAATTTTTGTTCTTTAAATTCACTATAAGTGCCATTATCAATTGCTGTTCTTATATCTGCCATAAGCTTGTTATAGAAGTATAAATTATGTAATACACATAATCTTAATGCTAGCATTTCTTTAGCTTTAAATAAATGTCTTATATAGCTTCTTGTATAATGCTTACATGCTGGACATTCACAACCTTCATCTATTGGTCTTTCGTCTAATTCAAATTTTGCATTCATTAAGTTTATCTTACCTTGCCCTGTAAATACGTGCCCATGTCTACCATTTCTAGCTGGTAGAACACAGTCAAAGAAATCTACTCCTCTATCTACAGCTTCTAATATATTTTCTGGAGTTCCAACCCCCATTAAATATATCGGTTTATCTTCTGGTAAGTGTGGTACTACAGCATCAATAACTCTATACATTTCTTCATGAGTCTCACCAACTGCTAATCCACCTATAGCATATCCATCTAAATCCATTTTAGCAATATGTTTAGCATGTTCGATTCTTATATCTTCATAACATCCACCTTGATTAATTCCAAATAACATTTGCTCTTTATTTATTGTCTCTGGAAGAGAATTTAATCTATCCATCTCAATTTTACATCTTTCAAGCCATCTATTTGTTCTTGCAACTGATTGAAGAACATACTCTCTAGTAGATGGATTTGGTATACATTCATCAAATGCCATTGCAATTGTTGATGCTAAATTACTTTGAATTTGCATTGATTCTTCTGGTCCCATAAATATTTTTTTTCCATCTATATGAGAATTAAAGTATACTCCTTCTTCTTTAATTTTTCTCATTGATGATAATGAAAATACTTGGAATCCACCTGAGTCTGTCAAAATTGGTCTATCCCAATTCATAAACTTATGTAATCCACCCATTTTTGCAACTACCTTGTCACTTGGTCTTAAATGTAGGTGATATGTATTTGAAAGCTCAACTTGGCATCCAATTTCCTTTAAATCCATTGAAGAAACTCCACCCTTAATTGCAGCTAAAGTACCAACATTCATAAATACTGGTGTTTCTATAGTTCCATGAGGTGTTTCAAATCTACCTCTTCTTGCCTTACCGTCTTTTTTTAATAACGTATATCTTTTACTCAAAACTTCACGTCCTTCTTAACTTATGTATTCTATTTTATTATCATTGAATCTCCAAAAGAGAAGAATCTATATCTTTCTTTTACAGCTTCATTATAAGCATTCATTACTTTTTCTTTTCCTGCTAATGCAGAAACTAACATTATTAATGTTGATTCTGGTAAATGGAAATTTGTTATAAGCTTATCTACTACTTTAAACTTATATCCTGGATAAATGAATATATTAGTCCATCCACTTTGTGCTTTAACAAATCCATTTTCATCACCAATTGTCTCTAAAGTTCTTGTTGATGTTGTTCCAACCGAAATAATCTTATTTCCACGCTTCTTTGTTTCGTTTATTATCTTTGCATCTTCTTCTTCCAAATGATAAAATTCCGAATGCATAACATGTTCATTTACATCATCAACCTTTACTGGTCTAAATGTACCAAGTCCTACATGTAATGTAACATATGCTATATTAATACCTTTTTCTTTAACTTCTTCTAAAAGTTCTTTAGTAAAATGTAATCCTGCAGTAGGTGCTGCTGCTGATCCTTTTTCCTTAGAATAAACAGTTTGATATCTTTCCTTATCATCAAGTCTTTCTGTTATATAAGGAGGAAGTGGCATTTCTCCAAGCTCATCTAAAACTTGTTCAAATATTCCATCGTAAGAAAATTCAATAATTCTATTTCCTTCTTCTATTATATCTACAACCTTACATCTTAACTTTCCTTCACCAAATACAAATTCAGCTCCTATTTTAGCTCTTTTACCTGGCTTAGCTAAGCACTCCCATTTATCTCCTTCAATTCTTTTTAAAAGTAAAAACTCAATTTTACCTCCACTTTCAGCCTTTTCTCCTATAAGTCTTGCTGGCATTACTCTAGTATTATTTAAAACTAATGTATCTCCTGGATTTAAATAGTTTATAACATCATAAAAATGTTTATGCTCTATCTCTCCAGTTTCTTTATCTAAAACCATTAATCTAGAATAATCCCTTCTTTCTAGTGGATGTTGAGCTATAAGCTCCTCTGGTAAGTAAAAATCAAAATCACTTGTTTTCATTATATATCTCCTAACCTTCAAAAAAACTAGTTTGCTTTTTTGTAACTTTTTTGCCCCTTATTCTACCTAAATGACTATAAGCCTTATCCGTAGCGGTTCTTCCCCTAGCAGTTCTAACTATAAATCCTTTTTGTAGCAAATATGGCTCATAAACATCTTCTATTGTTCCAAGCTCTTCCCCTATAAAATAAGATAATGTTTCTATCCCAACAGGACCGCCGTTAAAATTATCAATAATCGCTTCTAAAATTTTATTATCAACTCTATCAAACCCTTGAGCGTCTACCTCTAATAATTCTAACGCTGCTTTTGCTTCTTTAAAACTTATTAATGAATCAGAATATACCTCTGCATAATCTCTAACTCTCTTTAATAATCTATTTGCAATTCTCGGAGTTCCTCTAGATCTCCTAGCAATTTCATATGCACCTTCTTCAGTTATATCACACCCTAGAACAAATGCAGAACGTACAATTATTTCTTTCAATTGCTCTTCTGTATAATACACCATATCACACAAAACCCCAAATCTATCTCTTAAAGGAGATGTAAGCATACCTATTCTAGTAGTAGCTCCTATTAAAGTAAAATGTGGTAAATCTAATCTAATTGATTTTGCTGCTGCTCCTTTACCTATAACTATATCTAAAGCATAATCTTCCATTGCAGGATATAAAATTTCTTCAACACTTCTATTTAATCTATGTATTTCATCTATAAACAAAACATCATTATCTTTTAATGTAGTTAATATAGCAGCTAAATCCCCTGCTCTTTCAATAGCTGGACCTGATGTAATCTTTAAATCCCCACCCATTTCTTTTGCTATAATATTAGCAAGGGTAGTTTTTCCTAATCCTGGTGGTCCATATAATAAGACATGATCTAATGCTTCATTTCTTTTCTTTGCAGCGGTAATAAATATATTTAATCTTTCTTTTACCTTATCTTGACCAATATATTCATTGATTTTTTGAGGTCTTAAACTTAATTCACCATTCCCATCTTCCAGAATTTCATCTGGTGTGATAATTCTCTCCAAATTATATCACCTCTATCCCATTAATACTCTTAAACATTCCTTAATAATATTTTCAACTGATTCCTGTCTATTTACTTTCTTTAATGCACTTTCAGCTTCTTTTTCTGAATATCCTAAAGCTAATAATGCTCCTAAAGCTTCGCCAATTGAATTTGCATTACTTGGTACGATATCTTCAAATCCTTCTTGAATATCAACACCTTCTGATACTTCATCTGTTTTGATTTTATCTCTTAATTCTAAAATTATTCTTCCTGCTGTTTTCTTACCAATCCCAGGTGCTCTGCATAAATGCTTATCATCTTCCATAATAATAGCATACTTTAGATTATTTATTCTACTTATTGAAAGTAATGATAATGCAGCTTTTGCTCCAACACCACTTATTGAAATAAGCAGTTTAAACATTTCTAATTCTTCTCTATCCTTAAATCCGTATAATCCAATAAAATCTTCTCTTACTATTTGTTCTAAATACAACATCACTTCTTCCGAAACTTTAGGCATTTCAGCCATAGTAGCTCCTGAAGTAAATATTTTATATCCTATACCACCATTTTCTATAATAACATAATCTTTGTTAATTCCAATATACTTCCCTTTAATATATTCGTACATTTTTATCCCCCTCAATCTAAATAAATAGATTAAATATGTTTTTGTATCTTAAAAACTTTAATATTAATTATAAAACTTATATTCTTATATAATCTAACTTATACTTTAACATTTTAAAATAACTTTTTCAATAATAAAGAGTTATGCCATTGTATAAAGCATAACTCTTCATTATAATATTACTGACCAGTTATTGGATCTCCATATGGTTCCATAATATCTATAGATTCTGTATTAGTAAATATGTTATCTATTGCATAATCAAATATGTTTAAATCAATATGATTAGATAATAATTTTGATATTACCTCTTCTCTTTCATCAAAAAAAATAACTTCCTCTTGTATTTTTTCTATTATATCTCGTGTATTATATAATTTACACTCACCTTCTTCTACTCCAATTTTATAGCAAAGAACATTTGCAATATCATCAAAATCCTCAGTTAAATCTTCATATGCACCTACTACATCATTATTTCTTGTCCTAAAATAATAGTAGTTATTAATATATGCTTTTGCTGTTTCTTCATCATGAAATCCTATTATATTTCCGCTTGGCATCACTAACAAATAATCGAAGTTTGGTACAATACTCATCTCTTCGCCTCCTTAGTAGGTTATGCTAATATTTTTCCCTATGATTATCTTGTTATACAGGTGTGTATTTTCCTATAATGAAAGAGATTATAAACAGAAACCAAATTCTATTTATAATCTCTTTTTAGTGTAAAGATATATTAAACAACTCATTAAAATATTTGAGTTGTTGATTGGGTTACAAATTTATTAATTTTAAAAATTTAATTTCGTCTTAAAAGTAAATTTTCCTTATATGTATTTATTTAACGTATTTACTTTTAAGAAATAAAAGCAGACAATTTTTCTATAGCTTCTTCCTTTGTATCATAAGAATACTTAAAATTTTTTATTGCCTCTAAGTCATCACCATGTAAGAAACTTATTGGTCTATTATTCGTATATACATCTTCACTTTCTTCAATTGTTAAATTTCCTGAATCATCTGTTTTATATATAGCAAAATATCCATCTTTTTCTCCAAGATAGTATTTGTTAGGTTGTAAAACACTTGTTGTTCCTTCTTTTACAAAAACTACTTTATCATCTTCTAAAGATTCTAGGTTATATCCATTAGCTTCATAAAAATTAACAACAAATTGTTGATTAATATCACTTACTATAGAATTTTCTTTTTTAAACTCTAAAATGCTTTGTTCTTTTTCCACAACACCTTCATTCATTAACACAACCATCATATCATCACTTAAAATTTTAGAATTATTATAAACTGTTTTTTCATCATCTTCTTTTTCTTGTGAATACTTTGGATTTATTAATCTATCACTTATAATATATGCTCCAAAAAAACTAACAACTACAGCAAAAACTATAATACCTGCTAAAATTGAAATTTTTTTATTAAAATGCTTATTTTCAAATTTTACTTCTTCTTTATCTTTACCATGCATTTCATTACTCATAAATATCACTCCTTTTTCTGTAATTATTGACAGCTTTCATAATGATATTCATGAATAATTATTTTTTTATTATTTTTTTACCATTCGATAGTTAATATTGTACAATCTTCTTCCTTTAATGAAATCCTATATCCTTCAGATAATAGCCAATTTATTAATTTTGTTTGAATTTCTTGAGATTCATCTGCTATTGCCAATATAGCACTAATTTTATTTACCCCCATATTTTTCCCCATATCTATATTTTCTTGAATTTTATTTTTATGCCTTTCAAAATCTTTCCTATTTTTATTTTCTAAAAACTCCATACCCACTTTCCTCCTTATATAAAAATATGATTAATAAATTATAATACTATTTTTTTTAAAATATTAACTTTTTATATATTATTTTCTTAAATTGAAGTAATAAAATATAATTCTTCTTGATTTATCATATAATATTAAGTATAATTTATTTCTGAAATATAGACAGTTCGGGAACCTCCTGTCTTTAAACAAAACTAGGTAAAAATTTATTATTAAATTTAAATAGATAATATTTTGAATTAATTAGCTTCGATGTTTTAACTTATTATTTACTTCTAAATACTATCTATTATAGCCTTAGGTTCCTAATATTTTTTATTAGGAGGTTTTTCAAAAATGAAAAATGATATGACTAAAAGACTTACTAGAACTGCAATAATTGCAGCAATCTATGCAGTAGTAACTATTGCAATTGCACCATTTTCATATGGAAATATTCAATTCAGAATTTCTGAAATCTTAGTGTTACTTGCTGTTTTTGATCCATTATACATAGGAGGACTTACACTTGGTTGCTTAATTGCTAATATTTTAGGCCCTAATGGACCAATGGATGTTATATTCGGCACATTAGCCACATTTATAAGTGTATATGCTATCTATTTTACAGGTAAAGTAATCAAAAATTACAAAGTAAAATTATTAGTTGCTTCTATTTGGCCGACCTTATTTAATGGTCTCATCATTGGATGGATGCTAAACAAACTATATGGATTACCACTACTTCTATCTATTGGAGAAGTTGCTTTAGGAGAATTAGTAGTAATAACTATAATAGGTGTACCTTTATTCCTTGTTGCAGGTTCAAGATTTAAAAATGTAATGATGTTAAAGTAATTTTCAGGACAACCTTTTAAAGGATTGTCCTTTTTTATTTATAAATTAAAGGGGCTGTCGCACTAAATAATTAGTGCGAGGCCCCTTTTGCAAAAAAAAAAATAAATCCCAGACTCTATAAGCC
>NZ_JAASHD010000054.1:0-19727 GCF_019734375.1 Clostridium sp. K04 | reverse complement strand
CTTTGTTTTAAGACTCTCAAAAGAATTGCTGGTTTACTTTAACTATATTCTGTTCAATTTTCAAAGACCATTTACTCCGTCGCCCTCAAGCGACTTCTTTATCTTATCACTACTCTTTTTCCTTGTCAACAACTTTTTTTAAAAAAGTTTTTTTGACATTTTATTGGGTAATGAATTATTTATTGTCACTTCAAAATAAACTCATTCAACAACTTTCGTTTGTTTTGTTCATTTGTCATCAGCGACGTGTTTTATCTTAACATTAACATAAATATTAATCTTTTATTTTTTTTGATTTAAATTAAATTATATTTATTTTTCTCTTATTTTATTTATTTTACTTTATTTTTCTACTATTGATACACTAGGCACAGAGTACATATATTTTTTTGCATTATGTTCTACTTTATATAAAAAAAGTGATAAATTACAAATCTATTATTTGTAATTTATCACTTAACATAATTAAATATATTTAATATTTTATTCTTCTATATCTTCTTTTTGAGCTTCTTCTACTAATCTATCTAAACTAGTATCATTGCTTTCTTCAATCACTTCATTATCTGCACATGCTTCTAATGTTAATTGTTCATCACTTTCTTCTTCTCCATTACTTGCTATCTTAGCAACAGCAACTACTTTTTCTTCTTCAGTAGTTCTCATTAAAGTAACTCCCATAGCAGATCTACTGGTTACTGATATATCAGATACATTTATTCTAATTGCAATTCCACTTGTATTTATAAGCATTAATTCATCTTCTGGCTTACAAACAGTAGCACCTACAACCTTACCTGTCTTTTCACTTATCTTATAAGTAATAAGACCTACTCCACCTCTATTTTGTCTCTTATATTCAGTTAATGGAGTTCTCTTACCAAATCCATTCTCACTAATTACTAATAAATCTTCTTCATCAACTGCTATATCCATACAAACAGCTATATCATTTTCTCTTAAGTTCATAGACTTAACTCCTGATGCTGTTCTTCCCATAGGTCTTACATCTTGTTCATTGAACTTAATTGCATTACCCTCTTGAGAAACTATTATAATATCAGCATCTCCTCTTGTAACCTTAACCTTAAGAAGTTCATCACCTTCTCTTAAGTTAATAGCTATTAGTCCACTCTTTCTTAAGTTCTTAAATTCTGATAAAGGTGTTTTCTTAACTAATCCATGCTTAGTTGCCATGAATAAATATCCTTCATCAATATTATCTCTAACAGTTAATACAGTTTCTATTTTTTCATCTTGTTCTATTTGAATAAGATTTATTATATTAGTTCCTTTTGCTGTTCTTCCAGCATCAGGAATTTCATATGCTCTCTTCTTATATACTCTACCTCTATTAGTAAAGAATAATACATCTGAATGAGTCGAAGTAACTAAAACATGTTCTACGAAATCATCTTCTTTTGTAGACATTGCTTGAATACCTCTTCCCCCTCTTCTTTGAGCAGAATATGTATCAGCTGATATTCTCTTAATATATCCTGAGTTAGTTAGTGTAATAACAGTTTCTTCTTCTTGAATTAAATCTTCTATATCAATGTCATTAACAACTTTTTCTATTTGAGTTCTTCTTTCATCGTTATATCTTGCCTTTATTTCAAGTAATTCTTCTTTAATTACACCTAATAATTTTTCTTCACTTGCAAGAATTGAATTTAAATAGCCAATAAGTTTCATTAACTCAGCATACTCTTCTTCAATTTTATCTCTTTCTAAGCCTGTTAATCTTCTTAATCTCATTTCTAAGATAGCAACAGCTTGTTTTTCAGATAATCCAAATCTTTCGATTAATGTATTCTTAGCTATTTCACTAGTTTTTGATCCTCTAATAATATTAATTACTTCATCAATATTATCTAAAGCTATTCTTAATCCTTCAAGAATATGAGCTCTCGCTTGTGCTTTTTCTAATTCAAATATTGTTCTTCTAGTAACAACTTCTTTTTGGAAACTAATATAGTTACTTAATATTTCTTTTAAATTTAAGACTTGAGGCTCATTATTTACTAAAGCTAACATAATGATACCAAAAGTATCCTGCATCTTTGTATGCTTAAATAATAGATTTAAAACAACATTTGGATTTGCATCCTTCTTTAATTCTATTACTATTCTCATACCGTCTCTGTCAGATTCATCTCTTAAATCTGAAATTCCAACAATCTTTTTATCTTTAACTAAGTCAGCAATGCTTTCTATAAGTTTAGCCTTATTAACTTGGTATGGAATTTCTGTAACTATTATTCTATGTCTTCCATTTTCCTCTTCAATTTCAGTTTTAGATCTAACTACAATTTTCCCTTTTCCAGTTTCATATGCAGCTCTTATACCTGATTTACCCATTATTATTCCACCTGTTGGGAAGTCAGGTCCCTTTATACATGTCATAATATCTAATCCTGTAGCTTCAGGATTATCTATTAACATTATAGTTCCATCAATAACTTCACCTAAGTTATGAGGAGGAATATTTGTTGCCATACCAACTGCTATACCTGAAGATCCATTAACTAAAAGGTTTGGATATCTTGAAGGTAACACTACTGGTTCTTGTTCCTCACCATCAAAGTTTGGCATGAAATCAACAGTATTCTTATTAATATCTCTAAGCATTTCAATTGCAATTTTATTCATTTTAGCTTCTGTATATCTCATTGCCGCTGCACTGTCTCCATCAACAGAACCGAAGTTACCGTGACCGTCAACAAGCATATATCTCATTGAGAAATCTTGAGCCATTCTTACTAATGCATCATAAACTGATGAATCACCATGTGGATGATATTTACCTAAAACTTCCCCAACTATTCTGGCACATTTTCTGTATCCCTTATTAGGCTCTAAGCCCAACTCTTGCATTGCATAAAGAATTCTTCTATGAACTGGTTTAAGACCATCTCTTACGTCTGGAAGAGCACGCCCAACAATTACGCTCATCGCATAATCAATGTAGCATCTTTTCATTTCTTTATTTATATCTACATGTATAAATTTTCCCTCGTTTAAGTTCATGTACTCACCTCAACTAATACTAAATATTTAGTACTATATATCTAAATTGCTAACTTTATTAGCATTCTTTTGAATAAATTCTCTTCTTGGTTCAACCTTATCTCCCATTAATATAGTGAATATTTCATCAGCAGCAATAGCATCTTCTACAGTTGCTTTTAAAAGAATTCTATGTTCTGGGTCCATTGTTGTATCCCATAATTGATTAGCATTCATTTCTCCAAGACCTTTGTATCTTTGAATGTTTATTGAGTTATCTTTTCCACCAAACTCTTCTAAAATCTTATCAAGATCTTCATCCGTATATGCATACTCTTCTCTCTTACCTTTGCTAACTTTATATAATGGTGGTTGTGCTATATAAACATGACCTCCATCTATAAGTGGTCTCATATATCTATAGAAGAATGTTAATAATAAAGTTCTTATATGAGCACCATCAACATCGGCATCGGTCATTATTATTATTCTATTGTATCTTAATTTTGCTTCATCAAAATCTTTTCCTATTCCTGCACCAAATGCAGTAATCATAGATCTGATTGTGTCTGAATTAAGTATTCTATCTAATCTTTGTTTTTCAACATTTAATATTTTACCTCTTAAAGGTAAAATAGCTTGGAATTTTCTATTTCTTCCTTGCTTTGCTGAACCCCCGGCTGAATCCCCTTCGACTATATAAATTTCACATTCCATTGGATCCTTAGATGAACAATCTGCTAATTTACCTGGAAGTGTAGATCTTTCAAGAACTGATTTTCTTGTAAGTTCTCTAGCTTTTCTAGCTGCATCTCTAGCTCTTGCTGCCATTAATGCTTTATCTATTATAATCTTACCTACTGCAGGATTTTCTTCTAAGAAAATACTTACACCTTCAGCAACTATTGAATCAACAACACCTCTAACTTCTGAATTTCCTAACTTAGTTTTAGTTTGACCTTCAAATTGAGGCTCAGATATCTTAACAGAAACAACAGCTGTAAGACCTTCTCTTGCATCATCACCAGATAGATTCTTATCATTATCTTTAATATGACCAAATCTCTTAGCATAATCGTTTATTGCTCTTGTTAAAGCACTTTTAAATCCAGCTAAATGAGTTCCCCCTTCAATAGTATCTATATTGTTAGCAAAAGAATATAGATTTTCATTATATCCATCGTTATATTGAAGGGCAATTTCAGCTATTATTCCATCTTTTTCACCTTCAACATAAATAGGAGACTCATGTAAAACTTCTTTATTTCTATTTAAGTAAGAAACGAATTCTTTTATCCCACCTTCATAGTGGAATTTTTCAACTCTTTCTTCACCTTCTCTTTTATCAGTTAAAGTAATTGCAATTCCTTTGTTAAGAAATGCTAATTCTCTTAATCTACTTGCTAATACTTCAAAATCAAATACAGTGTCTTCAAAAATTTCATGATCTGGTTTAAATAATACCTTAGTTCCATGTTCATCAGATTCACCAATCTTCGTTAAATCACATAAAACATTTCCTCTTGAGTATTTTTGTTGCCATATGAAACCTTCTCTTTTAACTGTAACTTCGCAGTATTCAGATAATGCATTAACTACTGAAGCACCAACTCCATGAAGACCACCAGATACTTTATATCCACCGCCTCCAAATTTTCCTCCAGCATGTAAAACAGTCATTATAACTTCAACTGTAGCTTTACCCATTTTAGGGTGAATTCCAACTGGCATACCTCTACCATCATCAACTACAGTAATTGAATTATCTTCATTTATTGCAACTTCTATATTTTTACAGAATCCAGCTAATGCCTCATCTATACTGTTATCAACTATTTCATATACTAAATGATGAAGACCCCTAGAACTCGTGCTACCTATGTACATACCAGGTCTTTTTCTTACAGCCTCTAAGCCTTCTAAAACCTGAATCTGACTTTCATCATAACTTTGCTTATTCTCTTCCAACATAAATTCCTCCTTATACTTTTAATTTTTTTAACTATGAAGGCTAAATATTGGACTTATGGATTATAATCAATATTTGTTCTCTTAGTTAAAGTAGATGATGAAATAGGTGATAAATACACCTTACTCATTTTATTAACTTCCGCTATAACAAATGATTTAGGACTTTCCCTTGAAATTCTTTCAACAAATCCGTCTTCTTCAGCCATTCTCAAAAATGATATTGTATCTGAACTATACATTGATGTTTGTAAGTCAAATATACCAATTACATCTTTTATTGGTACTACTACATTTTCCCCTAAGTGTAAAAACATAAGAACTCCTCCTTTAGTTAAGAATTTCTCCATCCTTAACTTTAAAAACTTTAGATTTATCATCCAAATACTCATATAAATCTTCAATTCCAGTACATGTAATAATTGTTTGGATATCTCCTATTGTACTTAATATATATCTCTTCCTACTAAAATCTAATTCAGAAAGTACATCATCTAAAAGTAAAACTGGGTGTTCTCCTGTAAGCTCCTTAATGATTTTTAAAGATGCAAATTTAATAGTTAAAACAGCAGTTCTTTGTTGTCCTTGAGACCCATAGCTTTTTGTGTCAATATCATTAATTAAGACTATAAAATCGTCTCTATGTGGTCCTACAGAGGTAATTCCTCTCTCGCTATCTCTAACTCTATTTTTTTCTAATAGTGCATAAAAATTATCTTTTATATTTTCTAAATCTTTAATAGTACTAGTATATCTAAATTCAATTTTTTCTTTTCCTGAAGTTATGTCTGAATGTATTTTTTCAGAATACTTATTTAGCTTTTTAATGTATTCTAATCTCTCCATTATTATATTATATCCAAATTCAACCAATTGCATATCATATACCTCTAAAATATCTTTATTTATATTTCGATTTCTTAATATGCTGTTTCTTTCATTCAAAACTTTATTGTATTGAACAAGATTATAATAATATTTAGGATTTAATTGACACAACTCCATATCTATGAATTTTCTTCTTACACCGGGAGAATCCTTAATTATCTTTAAATCTTCCGGAGAAAACATAACAACATTAAAATTTCCGAATAATTCACCGATCTTTTTAATTTTAATCTTGTTAATTTGTATTGCTTTTTTTCCGTCCTTAAGAATGCTTATATCTATTCTCTTATCCAATCTCTCTCTACCAACAGAAACACTTAAAAGTGCATTATCAGCATTCCAATTAATAAGTTCCCTGTCTTTTGATGTCCTATGAGACCTTGCAAAAGCACAATAGTATATACCCTCTAATATATTAGTTTTTCCTTGAGCATTATCGCCCATAAAAACATTAACATGTGGACCTAAGCTTATATCCAATACATTATAATTTCTGTAATTAAGCATTTGCAATCTTTTAATAAACATCTTAAACACCTTTAATTATAACATATTAAACTTAATAAGGTTAAGCACTCTGGGAAAAATAGTCTTTAGACTACTTCGTAACTTTCCCCATTAAATTCAACTATGTCACCTTTATATAATTTTTTTCCTCTTTGAGTGCAAATTTCATTATTAACTTTAACAAGCTCATCTAAAATTAACATTTTAGCTTCTGAACCCATAGATACTGCACCTGAAAATTTTAAAAATGAATCTAATTTAATAAACTCTGTTGTAATTTCTATTTTATTCATAACGCTTCTTGTATAATTATTCAAGTTTTATACAAGTTCCTCCTATCTTACTAGTCTTACTGGTAAAACTAAGTATTTAGCATTATTGCTATTTTTTCCTTTTATTACACATGGACTAACACTTGAAGTCATTTCAATAACCACATCATCTTCTTCCATATTCTTCAATACATCTAATAAGTATCTTGAATTAAATGCAATTTGTATTCCTTCACCTTGCAGATTTATGTTAACTTCTTCTCTTACTTTTCCCAATTGAGAATTAGAAGTGATAACTAAAGTATCTTCTTGTACATCTAATCTTATTAAATTGCTATTTCCGTCTTTCGCCATTAGTGATGCTCTTTCAATACCTTGTTGAAGTTCTTGTTTTTTAACATTCACTAATAATTTATATTCTTGAGGTAAAAGAGAAATATAATTTACAAATTTACCATCTAATAATCTAGATATAATTTTTGTATTATTAATATTAAATAAAATATGATTGTTAGTAAAAGTGATTTTTACAATATCAGCATTATCTTCTAATATTTTTGAAACTTCATTTAAAGTTTTTCCTGGTATAACAACTTCGATGTTATCATCAACATCTAGCAATTCACTTCTAACAGCTAATCTATATCCATCTAATGCAACTAAATTAAGCTCTTTATTTTTAACTTCAAAAAGTATCCCTTGTAATATTGGTCTAGCTTCATCTAGAGCTATTGCAAAAGAAGTTCCTTTTATCATATTTTTTAATAAGTTTTGTGGTACTTCTACATTAAGGTCTTCATTGATGCTTGGTAACGCTGGATAATCAGTTGCATTCATATAAACAACATTGAAAACAGACTTTTCACAAGTAATTTGAACTAAATCATTTTCAGCTATTTCTATTTTTACATCTGAATTTGGTAATTTTCTTATTATTTCAGAGAAAATCTTAGAATCAATTACAATACTACCTTCTGTTAATACTTCAGCTTCTACTTTTGTTTCGATACTAACATCCATATCAGATCCTATTAATGTTAGACCTTCTTTAGTGGCTTGAATGTAAATACCTTCTAATACAGGCATAGTAGTTTTTCCTGTTATAGCTTTTGTAACGATAGAAATTCCATCTTGTAATTTTTGCTTTGAGCATATTATGTTCATAATCTTACCTCCTAAGTTATACACAGTTATGCACATAGAATTATGCAATTTAAATAGATAATATATATATAATAAATATAATAATAGTAGTAGTAAGGGCTGTGGATATGTGGATAAGTACCTCCAGCCCTTATTTTTCAATAAAATTCATGCAAAAAATACTGTGGATAAGTCGGTAACAAAATCATACTCTTATCCACAGTATTCACAGCCAAAGACGAATAAATGACTTATCCACAAACTATTCACTAGTTATTATGTACAGTTGTTGATTATTTTTGAGTTAACTTTTTTGTTATATCATTTATTGTGTGTTCTAAGCTCTCGTCTTTATTTAGGCTTTCTGATATTTTTTCATAAGCATGAATTACAGTAGTATGGTCACGTCCACCAAATTCCTCGCCAATTTTAGGTAATGACATGTCTGTAAGTTTTCTGCTTAAATACATAGCTATCTGTCTTGGATATGCTACGTTTCTTGTTCTTCTCTGTGATTTCAAGTCCTCAACTCTTAAATTAAAGTAAGCAGCTACAACATCTTGAATAAGATCTATAGTAATGCTTTTATTTTGCTTATTTGAAATTATATCTTTTAAAGCTTCAGTAGCTAAATCAACAGTAATTTCACGATTTGTTAAAGATGAATATGCTACAATTCTAATTAATGCACCTTCAAGTTCTCTAATGTTAGACTTTATCTTAGTAGCTATGTATACCATAACTTCATTAGGAACATTTAGCTTTTCTACATCAGCCTTTTTCTTTAAAATAGCCATTCTTGTTTCAAAGTCAGGTGCTTGAATATCAGCAATAAGACCCCATTCAAATCTTGAACGTAATCTATCCTCTAAAGTAGGAATTTCTTTAGGGGGCCTATCTGATGATAGAATTATTTGTTTATTTGCTTCATGCAATGTATTAAAAGTATGGAAAAACTCTTCTTGAGTTCTTTCCTTGCCAGCGATAAATTGAATATCGTCTATTAATAAGACATCAACGCTTCTGTATTTAGTTCTAAATTCTTCATTTTTATCATCTTTTATTGCATTTATCAGTTCGTTAGTAAATTTCTCAGATGAAACATAAACAACTTTTGCATTTGGATTATTTTGAAGAATATAATGTCCAATTGCATGCATTAAGTGTGTTTTCCCTAGTCCCACGCCTCCATAAATGAAAAGAGGATTATAAGCTTTAGCTGGAGATTCAGCAACAGCAAGAGATGCAGCATGAGCAAATCTATTACTATTACCTATTACAAATGAATCAAAAGTATATTTTGGATTTAATGTACTAGACATTTCGTCATTTACAGTAACAGCAATTCCATCATTTTTATTAGTATTTTTATTTGTTTCATTTTTTTCTTCCGCTTCTTGTATTTCAGATGCTATAACAAAATCTAAATTATATGTTTTTGAACAAGCAGCTTCGATTGAATTTATAACTAAATCTTTATACCTTTTTTCTAATATATCTTGAGTGAAGGAATTCGGAACACTGATTATGATAGTATTTGATGACATGGATATTGGCTCGCAACTTTTAATCCAAGTGTTAAAACTAACCTCAGTTAACTCGCCTTTTATTATGTTTAGGGTTTTTTCCCACAATTCTTTAAGCTCAGTTTCCATTTAAGCTATCCTCCAAAAAAAGAAATTTTAAAAAATTATTAACAAGATATCAACAAAGTTATTAACAAAAAAATGATTATGTTGATAAAGTTGATAAAATTAATAACATGTTAACAATTTATGTAGATAATATAATTACATTATAGTTATCCACAATTTTAGATATTATAAACATAGATATTATTAACAGCGAATAAAAGCCCTAGTTTTGATAATAATAACTACGTAATTATAGAGTTAATAAGAAAGATTGAACAAGTTATACACAGATTAATCCACAATTGTGGATAAGTTAAGTTATTCACATTTTTATTCACACTTATACTTAATAATATCATATAGTTACATAAGTTATCAATAAGTTATCCACAAATTTTAACCTGTGAATAAAATTATCAACAGTTTTGCGGAATTTAATTCATATTGACAGTAAAAAGGTAAATATATATAATGATAAGGTAACTTTAAATTGAGAAATATAGTTTTTACTATAAATAAATCACTCAAAGGGGGTGTATTTCGAATGTTCATGACATACCAACCAAAAAAGAGACAAAGAAAAAAAGAACATGGTTTCAGAAAGAGAATGAGCACTGCTTCAGGAAGAACTGTTCTTAAGAGAAGAAGACAAAAAGGTAGAAAAAAATTAACAGCATAAGGGCCGCACTTTGTGGCCTTTTTTCTGCACATGCAGGTATTTTAAGGAGAGTTTATTAAAACTTATGATATACAAATTAAGAAAGAATACAGAATTTAGACTTGTTTACAGAAGAGGAAAGTCTTATGCTAATAAATTATTAGTTCTATATGTTTTTAATAATAAGAAGAATATTAATGAAGAAAATGAATTATATAATAAGGTAGGAATTTCTGTAAGTAAAAAAGTTGGAAATAGTGTAGTAAGAAGTAGAAGTAAAAGATTAATATATGAAAGCTATAGGTTAAATGTTAAAGACATTAAGACTGGATATGATTTTGTTTTTGTAGCTAGAAGTGCTATTAATGAAAAAAAATATAGCGATGTAGAAGCAGCTATGATAAACTTATTGAAAAAGGCAGGAATATATTTAAAATGAAAAAATTGCTTTTAAATATTATAAAGCTATATCAAAAATATTATTCTCCTATGAGACCTAGAAGATGTATATTTGTTCCTACATGCTCACAGTATGCAGTTGAGGCAATTACTAAATATGGTGTACTTAAAGGAGGATTTTTATCTATAATGAGAATTTTAAGGTGTAATCCTTTTAACAAAAATGGGGGATATGATCCGGTAAAATAAGGAGGCTATTAGAATGTGGAATGCAATTGTAAATGTAATGACGAAAATGTTCGATGCTTTACATAATATGATTATTGCATTAGGGGTACCAGAACATGCAGAAGGGATTTCGTATGTATTAGCAATCGTGCTTTTTACAGCAATTATAAGATTATTAATATTACCTCTTAATATTAAAGCAACAAAATCGAATGCAAAAATGCAAGAAATACAACCAGAAATGCAAAAACTTCAAAAGAAGTATGCAAATGACCCACAGAAGTTACAATTAGAAACTTCTAAATTAATGAAAGAAAACAATGTTAGTATGTTCGGTGGATGTCTACCAACATTATTACCATTACCTATATTATTTGCTTTATATGGGGTATTTAGAACTATAACAGCAACACCTGGGGCTGATACATCGTTCTTATTCATACCAGATATATTCGCTTATCCAAAAGGGATTGGATTTGTTTCTATAATACTAGCTATATTAGCAGCATTAAGTACTTATATACCATCATTATTATTAAGTAAATCAATGCCTCAGCAAGAAGGCGGAATGAATATGAGTACTATGAATATTGTTATGTCAGGTATGATGGGATTCATGTCTCTTCAATTCCAACCAATATTAATAATTTATTGGATAACTGGTGGGATAATTCAATTAATTCAAACATATTTCTTAAATTATCGTCCAGCAATGAAAAAGAAAAAAGTTGAAGAAGAAAAGGCGGCGCAAGCTAAAATTCAAAAAGCTAAAAAATCTACACCAAAAACTAAAAAGAGATAATTATCATATTTTATAGGTGGTGAATAGGGTATGAAAACAATAGAAATGACTGGTAAAACGGTTGATGAAGCTTTAAAAAATGCATTAGATGAATTAAAGCTTACAAAAGAAAATGTAGATGTTGAGATAATTGATGAGGGTAGTAAGGGTTTATTTAACCTAATAGGAGCTAAGCCAGCAAAGGTTAGGGTAACTAAAAAGCCTGATAGTATAGATAATGCAAAAAAGTTTTTAACTGATGTATTAAATTCTATGAATATAAAGGCTGATATTAATATTAAAGAAGAAAATGATGTTGTAAATATTAATTTATGTGGCGATAAGATGGGATTAGTAATAGGGTATAGAGGTGAAACATTAGATTCGCTTCAATATTTAGTTTCTTTAGTAATAAATAAGAATCATGAAAATCCTTACAAGAGAGTCGTATTAGATGCAGAAAATTATAGAAGCAAAAGGGAAGAAACTCTAGTAAGAGTTGCTCAAAAAGCTGCTTATAAAGTAAGAAAATCTAAAAGACCTTACAAATTAGAACCTATGAACCCATATGAAAGAAGAATTATTCATTCAGCGTTACAAGAATATAATGATATTAACACATATAGTGAAGGTGAAGAGCCTTTTAGAAGAATAGTAATAAGTTTCAAAAAATAATAAGAGAAGACTTTTTTAAGTCTTCTCTTATTATTTTTTTAGAATTTTGACTTATATAAAATAGTTATGTAAAATGAATAATAGCGAAAATAGGGCATAATAATTAAAAACGGAAAATCCGGAGGATTAAGAATGAAAGAATTTGATACAATATGTGCTATAGCTACTGCTTTAGGTGAAGGTGGTATTGCAATTATTAGAATATCAGGAGATAAAGCATTAGATATAGCATCAAAGATATTTAAGCCTAAAAGCAATGATGATATTAGAAATATGAAATCTTATACAATGAAGTATGGACATATTTATGATGGAGAAACTAATGAGCTTATTGATGAAGTGATAATTAGTTTTATGAAAGGACCTAAGAGTTTTACAGCAGAAGATACAATAGAAATAAATTGTCATGGTGGAGTTGTTTCAACTAATAAAGTTTTAGAAACAGTAATAAAGGCTGGAGCAAGACTTGCAGAACCAGGAGAATTTACAAAAAGAGCATTTTTAAACGGTAGAATTGATTTATCTCAAGCTGAAGCTGTTATGGATATAATAACTGCTAAAACTGATTTAGCAATGAAATCAGCATTAATGCAGAGTAATGGATATTTATCGAAAGAAATTAATAGATTAAGAGAGTATATGTTAAATATATTAGCTTTAGTTGAGTTTGCAGTTGACTTTACAGAAGATGATGAAGAAATAGATCCAAGTATACCATTAAAGGTTGGAGAAAGTTTAGAAAAGGCTATAAGTGAAATGAATGGACTTTTAAAGAGTGCAGATGAAGGAAAGCTAATAAGAGAAGGATTAAGCTTAGCGATTGTAGGTAAGCCTAATGTAGGTAAATCATCACTATTAAATGCCTTATTAAGACAAAAAAGAGCAATAGTAACTGATATTGCTGGAACAACAAGGGATATTATAGAAGAGTACATAAATTTAGATGGAATTCCTGTCAAAATAATAGATACAGCAGGGATTAGAGAAACTGAAGATGTTGTAGAAAAAATTGGAGTTGAAAGATCAAGAGAAAAAATTCAAGAAGCTGATTTAGTATTATTAGTACTTGATTCTTCAAGAGAATTAGATGATGAGGACAAAGAAATTATTGATTCTGTTGGAGATAAGAAGTGTGTTGTTATATTAAATAAGATAGACTTAGAATGTAAGATAGATGAAAATGTAATAAGCAACTTTGAGAACATAATCAAGATATCAGCTAAGGAAGAAATAGGATTAAGTGATTTAAAAGAAACCATAAAAGAACTATTCTTTAGTGGAAAAATTGATACAGAAAGTCTAATTATATCTAATTCAAGACATAAGCAAGCTTTATTTAGAGCATTAGAAAATGCTGAAATGGCATTAAGTAAAGTAAGAATGAACGAATATTTAGATTTAATATCTATTTTTGTTACTTCAGCACTAAGAGCTTTAAATGAAATCACTGGTGATGAATTAGAAGAAGACTTAGTAAATAAAATATTTGGAGATTTCTGTGTAGGAAAGTAGGAGTATAGAAATGAGATATAATGCAGGAGAATACGACGTAGTTGTAGTTGGTGCTGGTCATGCAGGATGTGAGGCAGGACTTGCGTCAGCTAGAATGGGATTAAAGACATTAGTATGCACAATAAATCTTGATGCAATCGGATTAATGCCATGTAATCCTAATATAGGAGGTACAGCTAAAGGACATTTAGTAAGAGAAATTGATGCACTTGGTGGAGAAATGGGAGTTAATATAGATGAAACATTTATTCAATCAAGAATGCTAAATACTTCTAAAGGACCGGCAGTACACTCATTAAGAGCACAAGCAGATAGAAAAAAATATCAAAACAGAATGAAAAGTGTATTAGAAAATCAAGAGAATCTTGAGGTTAGACAACTTGAAGTTATTGATATTGATATAGAAGATGGTAAAGTTGTTGGTGTTTTAACTAAAAATGGAGCATTTTTTAAATGTAAAGCAATAATTTTAACAACAGGTACATATTTAAGAGCAAAAGTAATAATTGGTGATGTTATTTATAATAGTGGACCAAATGGTTTAGCACCAGCTAATGAATTAACTCAACATTTAATGGATCTTGGAATCGAAATGAGAAGATTTAAGACTGGTACACCAGCAAGAATAAATAGAAAGTCCGTAGATTTTTCTAAGATGATAGAACAACCAGGTGATGAAAAGATAGTACCATTTTCATTCATGAATGATAATATTGAAAGAGAACAAATTTCTTGTTGGTTAACTTACACTAATGAGGAAACTCATAATATTATAAGAGAAAATATAGGTAGATCACCTTTATATAACGGAAGTATTGAAGGGGTAGGACCAAGATATTGCCCATCTATAGAAGATAAGGTTATGAAATTCCCTGATAAGAATAGACATCAAATATTCATAGAACCTGAAGGTGAAGATACATTAGAGATGTATGTAGGTGGAATGTCTTCATCATTACCAGAAGATGTTCAAATTAAGATGTATAGAACATTAGATGGACTTGAAAATGTTGAATTTTTAAGAACTGCATATGCAATTGAATATGATTCAATTAATCCTATGCAATTAAAGCCAACATTAGAGTTTAAAACAATAGAAGGATTATATGGAGCAGGGCAATTAAATGGTAGTTCAGGATATGAAGAGGCTGCTGCACAAGGGATAGTAGCAGGTATTAATGCGGCTTTAAAGATTAAAGGTGAAGAGCCAATGATATTAACTCGTTCTGATGCATATGCAGGAGTTTTAATAGATGATTTAGTTACAAAAGGTACAAACGAACCTTATAGAATGATGACTTCTAGGGCTGAATATAGATTGTTATTAAGACAAGACAATGCAGATTTTAGATTAACTGAAATAGGAAGAAGAGTAGGGTTAGTAACAGACGAAAGATATAATAGATTCTTAAATAGAAAAGCTAATATAGAAAGTGAAGTTGAAAGATTAAAGAATTTACAAATAACTAATAAGAGAGAAAATAATGAATTCTTAGTTAGTCTTAATTCTACAGAATTAAAGAAACCTATTAGCATGTATGAATTAATCAAGAGACCTGAATTAGATTATTTCATGTTAGCACCATTAGATTTAGAAAGACCTAATTATACAGATGATATTGGGGAACAAGTAAATATAATAGCAAAATATGAAGGATATATAGCTAGTCAATTGGATCAAGTTAAGCAATTTAAGAAGTTCGAAAAGAAGCTATTACCAGAAAATATAGATTATAATGATATAAAGGGATTAAGAGTTGAAGCTATTCAAAAATTAAGTTCAATAAGACCTGTAAGTATAGGTCAGGCTTCAAGAATATCAGGAGTTTCTCCAGCAGATATATCTGTATTACTTATTTATTTAGAACATCAATATAAGAAGAATAAAGTGGAGGAATAAAATGAAATTTTTTGACTTAATGAAAGAAGCTGCTAATGAAGTAGGATTAGAATTAACAGAAGTACAATATGAGCAATTCATTAAATATATGAGACTTCTTCAAGAATGGAATGAGAAAATTAACTTAACAGCTATAACTGAAGATGAGGAAGTTATAAAAAAGCATTTTATAGACTGTATTAAAGCATTTAAGTCTGATGCAATTAAGAATGCTAGGAATATAATTGATGTTGGAACAGGAGCTGGTTTTCCAGGATTACCAATAGCAATAATGAATCCAAATGTAGAAGTAACTCTTTTAGATTCATTAAATAAGAGAATTAATTATTTAAATATAGTAGTAAGAGAACTTGGGTTAAAAAATGTTACAACTATTCACTCAAGAGCTGAAGATGGGGCTAGAAAACAAGAATTAAGAGAGAAATTTGATGTTGCAACTTCAAGAGCTGTAGCTAATATGGCTGTTTTATCTGAATTCTGTATGCCATATGTAAGAAAAGGTGGATATTTTGTAGCCTTAAAAGGGCCTTCTATAGATGAAGAACTTAAAAATGCTGGTAATGCAATAAAAACTTTAGGTGGAGAGTTAAAGGGAATAATAGAAGTTTCTATTGAAGAAACTGACTTAAAACATAATATTGTAGAGGTTGAAAAAATAAAACCATGTCCTAAGACTTATCCAAGAAAAGCAGGAACAATTACTAAAAAGCCATTATAGAATAAAACAAATTATATATAGTAGGGTACCATATGAAATAAAAAATAATATAATGATTTGTCTTACAAAACTATAAGAATATAGAAGGAAATAAAAAAGAAAAAGCGGAATTGTTAAAATATGGAACTAAATGTTGATTAACAAATTGTGAGGGATGGTCGTACAAATATGAATAAAGAAATAATGAACATAAAGGTAGAGAGTATTTTTCCAAATACATATCAACCAAGAAAGTTTTTTAATGAAGAAGCACTAAATGAATTAAGCCAATCGATTATAGAACATGGTATAATTCAACCTATTACAGTTAGAAGAATGGGAGATAAATTTGAATTAGTAGCAGGGGAAAGAAGATGGAGAGCCGCTAGAATGGCAGAACTTGAATTTGTACCGTGTAATGTAATTGATATTACAGATACAGAATCAGCAGAATTAGCATTATTAGAAAACCTGCAAAGAGAAGATTTAAATTTCATGGAAGAAGCTGAAGCATATTACAATTTAATTAATGACCATAAGTTTACTCAAGAAGAATTAGCAAAAAGAATGGGTAAAAAACAATCAACAATAGCTAATAAATTGAGATTATTAAAGCTAAGCGATAAAGTAAGAATTTTATGTCTTGAAAATAATCTAACGGAAAGACATGCAAGAGCGTTATTAAGTTTACCAAATGAAGAATTACAATTAAAGGTTGTGAAAAAAGTAATAGCAAATTCTTTAAATGTAAAGAAAACTGAAGAGCTAATTAATACTGAGTTATTAAAATTAGCTGGTGAACAAATGAAAAAGAGAAAAGGTAAAGGGGTTTTACCTGGGAAGTTATATGTTAATACTATAAAGCAAGTATTAAATAAGTTTAATATTCCAGCTGAATACAAACTTCAAGATAAGGAAGAATGTATTGAGATAACAGTTTCTATACCTAAAAACAAATAAGATTTTCAAGGCACTCAAGCTTTATTTTGAGTGCCTTTTTATAATATGTTTCACGTGAAACATTTACTAAGAAAAATTTTTTATTAAATATTTCACGTGAAATAATAATTAACTTAAATTTCATCTTATTTTTAATAACACTATCTTTAACTATTACAAGAAAATATATATAATATACATATGGGAAGGGGGTGAAGTCCTTAATAAGGACTTTTTATGAAAAAAATTTGTATTTTTAATCAAAAGGGTGGAGTTGGAAAAACTACTACTAATATAAATTTATGTGCTTTTCTAGCAATGGAGGGCTATAGAGTATTAACAATAGATATTGATCCTCAGGGAAATACAACTAGCGGTTTAGGATTAGACAAGAGAAACTTAGAATATTCTATGTATGATGTATTAACTGCTGATACTTCTTTAGAAAATGTTATTATTAAGAGTGAATTAATTCCTAATTTATACATAGCACCATCAACTATGGAATTAGCAGGTGCAGAAGTTGAAATTATAGGAGTAAAGGATAGGGAAACTATTCTTTTAAGAGAAATATCTAAGATACAAGATCAATATGATTTTATATTCATAGATTGCCCACCATCATTAGGTGTTTTAACAATAAATGCATTAACTGCTGTTGATTCAGTACTGATTCCAATACAATGTGAATTCTATGCATTAGAGGGTGTAGGTCAATTAATTAATACAGTTCAATTAGTTAAAAAATCATTAAATAAGTCTCTTGATATAGAAGGTGTAGTAATGACTATGTATGACTATAGAACTAATTTGAGTAATGAAGTATATGAGGAAGCAAAAAAATTCTTCAATGATAAGGTATATGAAACGACTATTGCTAGAAATATAAGATTGGCAGAGGCACCAAGTTTTGGATTACCTATTATGCTTTATGATGAAAAGTGCAAAGGCGCTGCAGCATATAAAAAATTTGCGAAAGAGTTTTTAAGTAAGCAATAAAGGGGTTGAGAAACATGAGCAAAAAATTTGGGTTGGGTAAAGGTCTAAATGCTCTTATACCTGAAGATACTATGATTTTAGATAAAAAAGAACCTAAAACAGAAGTTAAAAATGAAGGATATACATTAATTGATATTAATTTAATTAAAAATAATGATAGTCAACCAAGAAAAAGATTTGATGACGAAAGAATTATGGAATTAGCGGAATCTATAAAAAGCAATGGAATAATACAGCCTTTAATATTAAAAAAAGATAAGGGTGAATATGTAATTGTTGCTGGGGAAAGAAGATGGAGAGCTGCTAAAACAATAGGAGTAAAAGAAGTTCCTGCTGTAGTAATGGAATTAACTGAAAAGCAAGTATTAGAAATATCTTTAATTGAAAATATTCAAAGAGAAGACTTAAACTCTATAGAAGAAGCTACTGCATATAAAAAATTGATAAATGACTTTAGTTTGACTCAAGAGCAATTAAGTAAAAGAATTGGAAAATCACGTGTTGCTATAACTAATACATTAAGATTATTAAATTTAAGTGATGATGTTCAGCAATATATTATTGAAGGGGTTATATCTGAAGGGCATGGAAGAGCTTTATTAGCTATTACTGATAGTAAGCTTCAATGTGAATTAGCTCAAAATGTTATTGATGATAAGCTATCAGTAAGAGAATTAGAAATGCAGATTAGAAAGTTAAAAGATAATTCTGGTCGATCTAAAAGTAAATCTCGAAAAGAAAATAATCCTTATTATAAAGATTTAACTGAAAGACTAGAAAATTATTTTGGAACTAAGGTTAATATAACTAATAAAAATAATAAAGGGAAAATTGAGATTGAATACTATTCTGAAGAGGATTTGCAAAGAATACTAGAGATAATTAATTTATAAATGTTTCACGTGAAACATTTGAAGGGAAGATGCAGAAGATGGACAGCATAATAAATATAATTAATCAATATTCAATCTTTATAATAATAGGATTATCAATAATCACATTATTATTATTTATAATGACAATGATATTATTATCATCTGTAAATAAACTTGAAAAAAAGTATAGAAAGATGATGCGTGGTGTCAATAATAAAAATTTAGAAGAAGCTTTAAATGATAACTTAGATAATATTGGAAAAGCACTTGAACAATCAGAGCTAGCTATTAATGAATGTAAAGCAATTTCTGAAGAAATGAAAGGTTGCGTAAATAAAATTGCTATTATGAGATATAAAGCTTTTGAGGATGTTGGAAGTGACTTAAGTTTCTCAGTAGCGATATTAGATTCATTTAATGATGGTGTTATTATAACAGGAATATATTCTAGACATGATAGTACAACTTATGCAAAGCCTATAGATAAGGGAATATCAAGATATGATTTATCAGAGGAAGAAATTCATGTATTAAATGAAGCTATTAATAGTAAAAATTAAAATAACATGGAGCTGTCGCAATAGCGGGTAAAAAAATCCGCTAGCGATAGCTCTTTTTCTATATTTTCAAAAAAATAATTGTA
>NZ_JAASHD010000053.1:17366-19982 GCF_019734375.1 Clostridium sp. K04 | reverse complement strand
AGACTGATATAAAGGAAACCCCTGAAGAATACATTGTTCATGCTGAATTACCTGGTGTTAAGAAAGAAGATATAAAAGTTGATTATAATAATAACTATTTAACTATTTCTGCAACAAGAAATAACGAATCTGAAGAAAAGAAAGATCATTATATAAGACGTGAAAGAAGCTATGGATCAGTTTCAAGGGCATTTTATATTAGCAATGTAAATAAAGATTCAATTAAAGCTAAATTCGATAATGGTGTTTTAAATATTGAATTTCCTAAGAAGGAAGTAACTACAAATAATAGTACTCAAATTTTAATTGAATAGTCAAAAATTAATTTTTATTTACTCCTAAAAGTATTTCTTCTCTAGAAAGGAGATGATTCAAGCGGGTTAGATAAAAAATCAGCTACAAAACTTAATTTGTAGCTGATTTTTTTATATTTATAAGTTAAGCTTAATGAAAAGTTTACTCATTAAATTTATTAAATTACTGTACCATATTAAATAGTTACATGAAATTTTCATAGATATATTCATATAATATCTTATTATAGAAAATTTTGTAGGTGCTTTTTATGACTAATTCAAAAAAATATTCTTTAATTAACGAAAATGTAAATATATATACAATTTCAGGAACAGTTGTACACAATAACGGTGGACCCTATAAAGATGTAATAAATACTCCTATGCCTAATGTTACAATTGCATTACAAATTCAAGGGGACAAAAATATTTATGGCGAAGTAACAGAAACTGGAATTGTTGTAAAAACTGATATTAACGGAAGGTTCACTTTTATAAACGTACCTTCTAATAATAGTTATCGAGTTGTTGAGGCTGGACAATATCTAGGTGAAATATCTTCTACTGGAGATTGGAATGACTGTAAAGAGATATCCATAACTCCAATTGACCCATATATTTCTCAAGTTGCTAATGCTCCATCAGACTCTAATAGAATTTGTTCAATATCACCCAATACAGTTTTTATTGATACTTTAACAGAAGATATTGATGATATTTCTTTCATTGATGTTTTTGTTAATGATATTCCACTTTCTTTAGGTAAGTATGTTATTACTGGAAGTAATTTATTTACTGGTGCTGATAATGGTACATTTGGTAATTTGCCAAATGGAACCCCTGTACAAACTAGTCCTGCTTCAAATCCTTATTCAGGTTTTGGAGAAAGCTTTCAATATGTCCAGTATGAACATAATCCTGCAACTCAAACTAGTGACCCTAATCTTGCTTGTCAAAATGACGAACCTGGTGAATTATGTACTTGTACCCATGGTGGTTATCCAACCTGCCCACCATATAACGGTCAATATTCTTTAAGTAATACAATAGCTAATTCTAATTTTTGTGGTTGGTCTACTGGTGGCTGGTTTAATGTTTCCGACCACAAATCTGGTGATGAAACTAGTAGTATGCTAATTGTAAATGGAGCTTATCCAGGTGAATTTATTTTTAAAAGTGATGTTACTCTTAAGGAAAATACTAATTATTTTTTTTCAGCATGGATTTGTAATATAGACCTTTTTCCTAGTGCTGCTTTGCCCAAATTGAGAGTTGAAATAACAGAAGAAGGAAGCTCAACTCCTATTTTTAATGATAATTTAATAGGAAATTTTAAAGTTACAAAAATCCCCACTTGGAATCAGATAGGTACAATGTTAAACTCTGGTACTAGCATAATTGATGGTAAAAATAATTTAGATACTAAGACAACTATTACAATTTCTTTTATTAGTGAAGGTGCTGCTGCAACTGGAAATGATTTTATTATAGATGATATTACTCTTTATGAATTAATTGAAAGTCCTATTACAAATTTAAAAAAATCTGTTGATAAATATGTAGCTAAACCTGGTGATATTCTTTTATATACTATAACCTTTGAAAATACTAGCAATACTGAAATCACTAATTTATATTTTTATGATGAAATTCCTGCCAATACAACCTATGTTGCTAATAGTTTAACAGTAAATAATATGCAATTTACTAATATCGGACAGCCTGGTTATATTGAAACGATAATCCCTTCACTAGGCATAAATGAAGCTGTTACTATAACTTTTAATGTAAAAATTAATAATAATACTGAAAATGGTACTGAAATCATAAATTTTTGTAGACTCTTCTATGGAACTACTGGTGATGAAACTAATATCATTTCTAATACAGTTTATACTATGGTAATAGATACAGAATGTAGTCCATGCCCTACTGGACCTATTGGTCCTCCTGGTATTCTTGGTGCTATTGGTCCTACCGGATGTACTGGCTTTACTGGTACTCCCGGTGATACAGGTCCTACTGGACCTACTGGTCCACCTGGTATTATTGGTGCTATCGGTCCTACTGGCTCTACCGGTATTACTGGTACTCCTGGTGATACAGGTCCTACTGGTCCTACTGGTCCCACTGGTATTATTGGTCCTATAGGCCCTACTGGATGTACTGGTTTTACTGGTACTCCTGGTGATACGGGTCCAACTGGACCTACTGGTCCTCCTGGTATTCTTGGTGCTATCGGTCCTACTGGATGTACTGGTTTTACTGGTACTCCTGGTGATACGGGTCCAACTGGACCTACTGGTCCTCCTGGTATTCT
>NZ_JAASHD010000053.1:0-17269 GCF_019734375.1 Clostridium sp. K04 | reverse complement strand
ACTGGTTTTACTGGTACTCCCGGTAATACTGGACCTACTGGACCTACTGGTCTCCCAGGCTGCTTTGGTTGTACCGGTCCAACTGGATGTACTGGTTTTACTGGTACTCCCGGTAATACTGGACCTACTGGACCTACTGGTCTCCCAGGCTGCTTTGGTTGTACCGGTCCTACTGGATGTACTGGTACTCCCGGAATTCCCGGTTCTATAGGCCCAACTGGTCCTACTGGTCCTGCAGGCGCAGATGGTTGTTGTAGAATATGCTATATTCCACAATGTGAAAAAAGTTATTTATATATTAATACAGCCAATATAGAAATTAAACAAAAAAATCAACTAATTTCTTTATCAAAAAACATCCAAAAAAGAGGCTATAATATTAGGCACATGAATAACTCTCCAATTATCAACTTATCTGCAAAGAAATCATTTATGTTCAACTGTACTTTAAATGCTACTAATTTTGATATTTCTAATGAAAGTAAAGTTGATGTAGAGCTATTAGTAGATGGATACCCTTATCCAGGAATGGACTCTGCCACAATATTTTCAAATAATGAAGTAATAAAAATAATTGGTTTAGCGATAATAAGAACTTCAACATGTACTACTATAAGTTTAATAAACAAATCAAATTGTCCTGTTAAATTTTCTAATATTAATGTAACAATTATTGAAATTTAGCTATTATATTAGTATCTTACTAAAAATTAATCTCATTTAACCTTCTACTTTTAATTTTAATGTTTGAATCCCTCAATAAAAAATACCGTATATTACAAATGCAATATACGGTATTTTTTATTATCCTCTTATTAAATTTTCTATCTTAAACAAACTATTATTCTTATTAAATTAATTAACTTTATCAATATACCTTACCATTTCTTGTTTAACTTATAATTACTTATAAATTGCTTCAGTAGTTTTAATTTTTCTACTTACAGCATCAATTTGCATTTCTTTTACAACTTGTGTATATATTAAATCCACAATAAATATTTGTGCTATTTTTGATGATACTGCTCCACTTTCAAGCAAAGTTTCAGAAGAAACATAATTTAAATTTATATCAGAAACTATTGCAAGTGTTGAATTTTCATTTTCAGTTATTGCAATTATTTTCGCACCATTTTCCTTTGCAATTTTTACAGACTTAATAATTTCTTCAGTTTCTCCAGAATGAGAAATTGCTAATACAACTTCCCCTTCATTTGCAAGTGCAGACATCATTATCATAGTATGTGTATCTTGATAATACATGCTATTTATGCCTATTCTCATAAATTTATAATTAGAGTCTTGTGCAACTATTCCTGAATATCCAACTCCCATAAAATATGCCTTCTTGCAATTTTTTATTAAATCAGCACACTCATATATATCATTAGTATTTAATTTATTAACAGTTCTTTCTAATACATTAATATTGTTCCTTAAAAGCTTATTAGCTGTTTCTAATACATCTTCATTATTACTTATTTCATTATTAATAATACTATTGCTATTTTTTAATGATATTTCTTGAGCTAAGGTTACCTTAAAATCCTGAAACCCTGAAAACCCCATTTTTTTAGCAAATCTAGTTACTGTTGCTTCACCTGTATTAGTTTCTTTTGCAGCTTCTGATATACTCATGTAAATAACTTTTTCTGCATTATTTCTTATATATTCAATTATCTGCTTATCCGACTTACTTGTCTTAAAATTTGGAGTATCCAACTGATTTAATATGCCCATTTCTTCTCTCCTGCCACTACTACTTTTACTTAATATTTTATACTATATTATCTTACAATTATATAATTATCTGCTTTTAAAATTATATAAAGCTCCTAACATTCCTGCATTATTTTGATTTTCTGCAAATTCAATTTTAACATTTTTATATACTCTTTCAATAAGTTTTTCTTTTAAAGCCTTATTAATTCTTTCTTTTAAATAATCTTTTTGTGCCATTATTCCTCCGCCAAGCACAACTACTTCTGGATTAATAACATACACAATATATGAAATACCTAATGCTAAATTATCAACTAAATTATCTATTTCTTCAATACAATCAACATCACCTTTTTTAGCTAAATCAAAAATTATCTTTCCGTTGATGCTATCTTTACTAAGATTCTTTCTTATTGCAACTTTCTCAACTAATTTGCTAGTTGCAGCTATGTCTTGAAATGCACATCCATTAATTAGCATATATCCCACTTCTCCGGCACTATTGCTAAATCCATGGATTACTTTGCCATTAATTATAACACATCCACCTATTCCTGTACCAATAGTTAAGCATACACATGAATGTGAATCTTTAGCTGCTCCAAGCCAGTATTCTCCAAGCCCTGCACAATTCACATCATTTTCTACTTCACATGGTATATCAAATTCCTTTTCTAACTCTTTTTTAATTTCAACTCCTGTATAATTTGGTATTAAACTAGAAGCATATACTATTTTCCCTTCTTTAGGATCAACCATTCCAGCTGTTGATACACATATTCCCTCAACTTTATGTTCAGTTATATAATTTCTTATTATGTTTTTTGCTTTTTCTAAAATTGACAATCCACCTTTACTAGCTTCTGTATCAATTTGAGACATTGTAATAATTTCTCCATTTTCTTTTATAACAGAATGTTTTATTGCTGTTCCACCAATATCTATACAAATATATTTTTTCATAATATCACCTTTGCCACTTTTTAAATTAAAACCTACCAATATTTTATAAAAGCCATTATCAATTTATCTTATATCTATAAAATTACTTAAAAGGGAGTACAAAAATACTCCCTTAACAGTTTTTAAATTATCTTTACTTTAAATATTGCTTTTTTAATATCTTTACTTTCATCAACCTTTATAGCTGTCATATGAGCATCTTCTGGGTAACATATTAAAAAATCACCTTTTTCTAATGTTACTACAGCAGATTCCTCTCCATTTAGAGGTAAGAAATCTCCTTCTTCTTCATATTCCTTTTGCTCTAAATTATCAATATGATTAAGAGCAATTTTTTCTGTTCCATCTAACATTAAATGAACATCAATGTATTTTCTATGAGCTTCCCAAAATCTATCTGCTTTATTTGTAGTTTTATAAGATACTACGTTAACGAATACATCATCACCATTAATTTCATGAGTTCCTGTACTAAATTTATTCAAGTTATTTTCAATAGCATATTTAAAGCATTCTAAAATTCTTTCATCTATAAAATTATATCTTTCTTTATCTTTTATATTTCCAAAAATCATACTTATACTCCTTCTAGTTCTCCTCTTAAAGATTCATCAGTTTCTCTATCACAGAAAACTGTTGCAGCATCTAAAGTATTTACCTTTTTGCCAGTTACAGCAAGTTCTATGGAACTTGTTATATATCCAACAACTACTGATGTTGATATAGAAATAATTGCATATGCCCATGAAGTTACACTTGGAACATTGTACTTTAAGAATACAACAAGTGCTGCTGATACTGCAAAAGCTACATAAGCACCTAAGCTTGTTGCCTTCTTTGTGAAAGCTCCTAAAACGAAGATTCCTGCTAATACTCCAAGAACTAATCCCATAAAGCTATTAAACCATTCATAAGCTGATTTAATTTCACCATTTGCAAGTACCATTGATACTGCAATTGATACAATACCAACACCTAATGATATATATTGAGCTATTTTTGTTTGCTTTTCAAAACTTAATTCTTTAGAAGATATTTTAGATTGAATATCTAATGTCCAGCTTGTTGCAACTGAATTTAATCCAGTTGATAATGTTGATTGTGATGCTGCATATATAGCTGCTAATAATATTCCTGTTATACCAACTGGTAATTGGTATGCTATATATGATGCAAAAATTTGGTCTTGTTGAGCTGTTTGTGCTAATGCTGGATTTTGATTATAGAAAACAAATAATGCTGTTCCTATTAAATAAAATACTGTTGCTAAGAATATTGATAATACTCCATTTCCATAAGTCATCTTCTTTAATTGTTTAATATCTGTTGTAGTTGTAAATCTTTGTACTATGTCTTGGCTTGAAATATATGATGAGAATGTATTGAACCCTGCACCTACTAAAATTATAAATGCACTGTTCTTTAATATGTTTATATCAAAAACTACATCTGTTGGTGCTAAGAACTTTCCTCCAGCTAATTCGCTAAATACAGATCCTATTCCACCATCGATACTAAATAATAAGAATCCTAATGCAAATGTAACTCCAACTATTAATACCATACCTTGAATAAAGTCAGTCCATAATACTGATTTTAATCCACCTGTATATGAGTAAATTATAGCAATAACACCCATAACTATTATTAATATGTTTACATTAATTCCTGTAAGTTGAGCTAATACCATAGATGGTAAATACATAATGATAGACATACGTCCAATTTGATATATTATAAACATTAAAGCACCTAAAATTCTAAGGCCTTTATTTTTATATCTTATTTCTAAGTATTCATATGCTGTATCTATTTTTAATCTGCTATATAAAGGTAAGAAGAATCTTATAGTTAATGGAATTGCAATAATCATACCTAATTGTGCAAACCATAATATCCAACTTCCTCCATAAGAGTTACCTGCTAATGATAAGAACGATATTGGACTTAATAATGTAGCAAATATAGAAACAGATGTAACCCACCAAGGTATAGTTCCATCCCCCTTAAAGAATTCCTTACCCTTCATTTCTTTCTTTGAGAATGCTAACCCTGCTAATAAAACTGCTCCTAGATATACTACGAGCACAACCATATCAATCCATGTAAAACCCTTCACTTTAATCTCTCCTTTATACCTTTAAATTTTAGAAGTATTTATTGTAGATAACTTTAGCTTGCTTAACCATTTCTGGTGTAGCTTCCTTCATTGGCTTTCTGCAATATCCAGCTTCCACACCTTCTTCTTCTAGTAATAATTTTAAAGTTCCATATAAACCGTTTGCTAATATATCAGTAATTAAGTCATTAGTAACATGTTGAACTTCTAATGCTTCAGCAATTCTACCTTCTTTAGCTAATTCAAATATTTCTCTAGCTCTCTTACCATTTACATTAAATGTTGAACCAATAGCTCCATCTACTCCTAGAACTGTTGCTGGTAACATCATTTCATCAAATCCTGCATAAATTAATTTGTCTGGGAATCTTTTTCTCATTCTTTCTAATAAATAGAAGTCTGCTGCTGTGAATTTAACACCAATTATTTTTTCATTTTCAAATAACTCTGCAAATTGATCTAAACTCATATTTACTCCTGTTAAGAATGGAATTGAGTAAATTATCATAGTGTTGTCAACTGAATTTATTATTGTATTGTAATAATCCTTAATTTCTTCAAAATCAAATTTATAATAAAAAGGTGTTACTGCTGATAATGAATCATATCCAAGTTCTGTTGCATATTTTGCAAGTTCTACTGATTCCTTAACATTAATTGATCCTACTTGCGCAATTAACTTTACTGCATCCTTTGCTTCATCTTTAGCAATTCTAAATATTTCTTTCTTTTCTTCTGTTGAAAGCATAAAGTTTTCTCCTGTGCTTCCACCAACATATAAACCATCAACTTTATTTTTGTCGATGTTATGTCTTATAATTTGTCTAAGACCCTTTTCGTTAATGTTTCCTTCCTTATCAAAAGATACTAATAATGCTGAATAAATTCCCTTCATTTTTTAACCCTCCATTTTGTAAATGTTTACTTAAAATTTAAAAAAATTATTTATTTCTAATTTACTAAACATCTGGTATTTAGCTTAATAGCTTGTCTACCAGTATGATTTTTTATTAAAGTTTAGTAAATGATTTAACTTATTGATTTAACAAATTTCTTTGTTATTAATTGTGGTCTTGTAATTGCTCCTCCAACTACACATGAATATGCTCCACATTCAAATGCTTGTCTTAATTCTTCCGGAGTATTTATTTTTCCTTCTCCAATTACAGGTATTTTTAAATCTTTAGATAATCTTTTAATAAGCTCTAAATCTGGTCCATCTCCCTGTGTTGAATACTTTGTATATCCAGATAATGTTGTAGATACACAATCAACACCTAATTCTTCTGCTTTAACTGCTTCTTCATAAGTAGATATATCTGCCATAACTAATACTCCATTACTTTTTATATAATCTACTAAGTCTTTTAACGATTCTCCATTTGGTCTTATTCTTTCTGTAGCATCTAAAGCTATCATTTCACATTTAGTATTTAAAAGCTTGTCCACCTCTTCTTTTGTAGGTGTTATATATATTGGTGAATCTTCATAACACTTCTTAATTATTCCTATGATAGGTAATCCCGTTACTTTTTTTATTTCTATAATATCTTCTACCCCTTGTGCTCTTATAGCAACTGCTCCACCTTCTTTTGCTGCCTTTGCCATTCTTCCCATTATGAATGAACTATGTAACGGCTCGTCATCTAAGGCTTGACATGAAACTATAAGTTTACCTTTTACCTTATTTAGCATATAAACTCCTCCCATCAAGATTTAAAGAAAATAATTTTCACTTGTTGATATTATAATATCATGTAATCATTTACTTTGCAAGTAATTTTCATAAATTATTTTCTTTTTTCTTAATTTTATTATTTTAATAAGGTTTTATATTGATTTTTAGTAAAAAAAGAAAATAAATTTCATTTTTATTTTGAAATTTATTTTCAGAAATTCATTTTTATTAAATGTTTTTTGTTTTATTTTTAAAACAATATGGAAATTAATACAAAATAAAGGATGCCCTAATGAGCTACCCCTGTCTACATCACAATAGGTCAGTTCATTAGGACATCCTTTTAAGACTCAATATTTTATATTTTTAATCACTTCATAGTAAACTATTCTTTGCTTTCTTAATGTACATATCTTATATAGAACTTTTACTCAATCTGTAACTATTATCTTCTTTCATATTCCTTAATTAAAATACTTGCCACAATAACTGATAAAAGATATGTTATAGATTTATCTTGAGTGTATAAAAAATTACTTATAATAATAAATATTATTATTGATACTATTAAAATCTTTATTAAGTAAATATTTTTTTTCTGTTTTAGGATATTAATTAAATCCTCACTTATACCATATATATTTTTTTCATCTGAAATTTTTTCTATTTCTCCACTAGGCGAGGTAGACATGCCAAATACATATACCCCTCCAATTAATGCTATAATCCAAACTATACCCTCCATTAATATTCCCCCCTTATTATTAATTAAAAAATATTGCAATAAGAAATCCAAAAACTATAATATTTTCTCATAAAGTCATACTCCTATACCTTTACTAAACAACAGAACATACGAAAAATGTAATATACCTGCTTTTATCCAATTTTTTTTATTGCTCATAATTTTTCTCCTCACATATATTTAGCATCTAATAAAACAATTACACACTAAATAAAGTATAATTTACATATTAATTACAAATACCATGTATTCACTTTTATGATTGTAATTTACCATTCACAATATTTAAAAATAGTGTACTTTATTTTTGAATTATGAATAAAAAATACCGGATATTCACTTTTTAATAATACGGTATTTTCATTAATTTAATATTTAATTTCATCTTCTTAATATTTTAATATTATTCACAGTATATTTAATTTATTTTATATACCTTTGTAGTTATTTTTAAATATTTGAATCTTTGTGTTTATGATTTCTCAAAGAAAATACCCATGCTTCATCTTCTGGTAATTTCTTTCCTGTAATATCTTTATACGCTTCCTTAATTCCATTTTTAACTGACCATTTAATAACAAAGTATATTACAATTAAAGTGATAATAGCAGTTCCACCGCTAATCCCTAATTCTTCCCACATAACTATCCCCCCCAAAAATATCTTCAATTAATACCTTACAATATTATACCTTTAATATAGATAGATAATACATAAGCGAGCTTCTCTATCTTTTTATAATCTAGCAATTCTGGAGTATCTTTTTCATTTAAAATAAATTCCGAAATACCCTGTTGACATATATGAATATTCGGATAATCATTTTCCTCAAATGCAAAATAATCGCTTACTCCCATATTTTGCTCAAAAGCAATTTTAGCCTTTTCTGTAGGATAATCATCAACAAAATCTATATTATTATTATTAAAAATCTCCTTAATACCTGAATATAATATTTGCGACTCACTAATTCTACTTAAAGTTTTTAAACCTAAAGGATTAGAATTATATGAATCTTTCATTCCAACACAGTCAATATTTATGTTAAAAATATTTTGATATTGTAATTGTTCAAGCTTTGTTACAAAATCTCTACTGCCTGCAAAAAGAGCCATTTCTCCATTAGTCATTAGAAAAATAACATCATAATTAAGAGACTCTTTTTTTGATGTATCCTCTAATAATTTAGCTATTTCAAGAACTGTAGCAACACCTGATGCATTATCAACAGCTCCATTAAACCAAGCATCAAAGTGAGCTGTCAAAATAATAGCAGTGCTGCTATCGTTTCCACTAATTTTGCCAATAACATTGCTAATATTTCTACCATCATAGGAAAAATTGTCTAAATATGATTTACCAAAAACAAATTCTAAATTTAATTGTTTATACAATTCATCAATATATTCAGTTGCTTTTTGATTCCCTTCTTTATTATATTCCCTATCTTTAACTTTTTCTGAACATAAGTATTCAACTACTTCGCTAACTGTAAATTTTCCGTCGAGATTTTCTTCTTGAACAATAATATTACTTCCAACCTCACTTTCATCTTGTTCTACATTATTATCATTACAACCATATAATAAAAATACACTTAACACTATTAGCAGAAATCTTATTTTATTCATATTAGCCCCCTATTCATTTAATATTACAGATAAATATATATGTTCTATAGCTATTCTGATGATATAATATAAAATTATACATAAAATAATAAATCATATAATAGCAAAACTAACCCACATTTTATTCTCCCTTTACATCGTATTAAGATTATTGATTTAATCTACTGAATAACTAATTAAGATTATCCATTATTCTATTAATTTATATCTTACTATTAATGGACTTAATACAATAATGAATGATAAATATAGTAAATAAAATACTAGAATATTAATTCCTAATTTGAATAAATATGTTTGAACTAATAGAGGTAACGGTATTAATACTGCTATTATTAATCTAGATACATTGTTAATTTTCAATGCAACATTACAATTTTTACATTCTATTTTTTTATAACCAGAAAATGGCCATATAGAAAATAGTAATTCCACATATGAAAAGTTTCTTTTGCATTTAATACATTTTTGAATAATTTCCCTCTCCTATCCTTTTTAAATTTGTCATATAATACAATTATACACTAGAAAAATCATACTTTACATATTAATTCCAAATACCCATTAATTCTCACCATATTAAAACTACTTACAATATTTTTGAATTGCGCACTAAAAAATACCGCACATTCATTTTGAATAGTACGGTATTTTTTTACTATTTACTCTCTAATTTATTTTAGTAAAATCTAACTCTACTTCTCCATCGGTTATTAATATAATAGTATTCTTGTTTGTTATTGTACCAGCGTTACATTTTCTATTACAGTTTATATTTTTATAAACTATATCAGCATTTTGATCCAATACAATAATTGCAGAATCACTATCTTTATTAAGAAATTGGTATTGCAAATTATATTCTCCTTTATCATTTTTATCTAATTTATAAATTCCTTCCTTGTAAGCATTATTAATAGGCGTAATAGGAGTATTTGCATATACATTGTTTGTAGCAAAAATTAGAACTGTTATTATTAATGTTGCTATATAGATTACTTTCTTTCTCATAATATTCACCTCATAAATATTATTTACTACATTTAATATTTAAATACCGTATTATTCAATTTTCAAAGATCATTTAGTTCGCAATAATTTCCAATCTACTTTAAGCGTTTTTCTATATTTTTTAACGCTTTCAGCACATCATTTAGCACTATAGTATCTCCAGAAACCTCTCTATTGTTTTCTATATGCCAAATTATATTTTCTATTTGATTTTTTAAATCCATATTCTCCTCCTATTTTTGAATTGAACACTAAAAAATACCGTATATTCTTTTTGAATAATACGGTATTTTAATACAAAATTAATAATATTTTCTATATAATTTATTCAATTTTCATAGTTTCCATTTCTTCTCTAGTTATTCCGTTTCTTTCACCGTATTTAATCCAATAATTTGTAGAAGCTTTTATAAAAAGTTTCTTAGTTAATGGCATAGTTACAGTATAAAAACTTTTTTTACCATTATTAATAGAGTTAGCAAACTTTTTAATTTTTCTTTTTGCTAAAAAAGCAAATGGTGTTCCCATTATAGCTTCTCCTCCACCAATACATAAAGTAGATCCAAAAGGATAGCCATTTTGTCTTGCAAAAAATTTTATTATTTCCACCGCTATAAAATTTTGTTCTGATTCAATAAATCCACAATTAATTAATACATGTATTGTAGGCTTAATATCAATCTTATATTCTTCCAAGCTTTTTAAAAAAGCTGTAAACACTGCAGGAATACTATCAACATATAATGGAAATATAAAAAGAATATCAGAATACTCATTTATTTTTTCAAATAAGTCTTCGTGTTTTTTTGATACAATATTATATTCTAAAATTTCCCCTTTATAATGCTCTTTAAATACTTCTGCATACTTTTTAGAGTTAGATTTGCTAGCTCTAGGACTTCCATTTATAATAATTAATTTCCCCATAATAAAACCTCTTTTCTAACAATATTATTTAAATCCTCTTCTTGAACAAATAATATTTTATAATTTTCAAATAGCATATTATGCGAATTTCTATCAACAAGTTTTTTGAATAAATTTTTTTCTTCTTCTGAAATATTTCCATATACAATAATTGTTGCATTTTTTAATTCTACATCACGTTGAACATGATGAGCTTCTCCATGATAAAGCCTTATAAATGCTTGTTGAATTGGTAAAGAACGTTCAAGTAAAGTTTTTAGAGGTGTATCATAGGTCCCAAATTTAATTTTTGTTACATAAATTAAATTTTTACTTTTCGCAATTAATGGATAAACCCTAACTGCATCATCTCGTATGATACATTTACCTGGAGTTCTTGTCCAACAATTGAAGCAACCTAGACAATTAGCTATCTTTAGTTTTGATATATCAATATATCTAGAGTTTTCAGATTCAATGAAATTAATATCTAAATCGACATCAGTAATTAGCAAATTCATAATATCATCTCCTAACTCAATAAAATTCAAAAGTTTCATTTTCTAGGGTATATACTATCATATTTTTTATAATTACACCATATTTTCTATACTATATTATTTAATTTTTAAAGATCAAATTTTATTACTTCGTAATAATTTCAAAGTATTGGTGATTTTAATGAATTGCGCACTAAAAAATACCGTATATTCTCTTTTGAATAGTACGGTATTTTCATAATTTAATATTTAATTTCATCTTCGTTATATTTTTTATACTAAGTTACTCCACAATTTTGATTTTACTAAAATATATCTTAGCTTCCTAAATCAGCTCCACTACACATACAAAGCCATTAAACGTATTCATTTTTTGATGAATTTTACAAAAATGAGTAGACAAGTTGTAAAATATATGTTAATATTCAATTATGTCAAGCGTAAGTCATATTAGATATGATTAAATTGGTTTGTTACTGAAATATTATATATCGTCAGGCAAGACCAATAGTTAGCAGTTTTTTTGCTATACTATTGGTCTTTTTTTATATCGATGGGGGATGTTTTTATGAAAATAAGAAAAATATTAAATAATAATTTAGTCCTTGCTAGCGACGTGCAAGGAAATGAAATAATAGTAAAAGGCCGTGGAATTGGCTTTAACAAAAAAAGATGGGATCTTTTAGACGAATCTGTTATTGAAAAAATATTTACACCTGAAAACTCTAAAAACAGTAAAGAATTACAATCTTATTTAACATCAATTCCTGAAGATTACTTGGATTTTGTTCAAGAATATGTTGATGATATTAAAAATTCCTATGATATTAAATTAAATAATAGCATTTACATATCATTAAGCGACCATTTAACCGGAACAATTAAACGATTTAACGAAGGAATATCTATAAACAATTTATTACTTTTAGATATTAAGCAATTATATAAACTAGAATATAAAATCGGCTTAGATATGCTTGAAAAGCTAAATGCAAAATTCAACGTAAATTTACCTTTAGATGAAGCTGGATTTATTGCACTACATTTTGTTAATGCACAAGATTCTGAAGGTAAAAATGATGGGTTTAAAATATCTCATATTGTAAACGAAATAATGGAGATAGTTAAAAGATATTATGATTCAATTGTTTTTGATGAAGAAAGCTTATATTATCAAAGGTTTATTACACATTTAAAATATTTTGCACAAAGATTTCTTCATAAAGAACTTAATTATAAAGAAGATACTAATTTATTTGAAATCATTAGAAATCAATATAAAGAAGCTTATGGATGTGTTAAATTAATTTATTTAATGATGGATGATAAATATAATTATAAACTTACTGAAGAAGAAATGCTTTATCTTACAATGCATATTCAATCAATTACTGAGAAATCAACATTATAAAATTTATTACTGTTATCTTTGGCTTGTTACTGAAATACGAACTTAATATTCGTAGCGTTCAGGCAAAACCTTAAATATAAATTATATTTTTAAGGAGGATACTTAGAATGAAAAAAGATTATAAAAATGATTCTAAGAAATTAACAGAAGCACTAGGAGGAAAGGAAAACATCAAAAAAGTATTTCACTGTATGACAAGACTACGCTTTTACTTAAATGATAAAAGTAAAATTGATAAAGATTCAATAAATAGTCTTTCAGAAGTATCAGGAATTAACTGGCACAATGACCAACTTCAAATTATTGTTGGTAATGATGTTAATGAAATGTATAAAGAATTACTTGCTTTAGGTGCCCCATCTGATGATAATTCATCTGATATTGAAACTAATTCAAAAGGAATTGTTTCAAAGGTTGTAGATTCAATTACAGGATGTATGACTCCTATGATACCAGCATTAACTGCTGCAGGTATGATAAAAGTTGTATTAACTTTACTAACAACTTTTAATTTAGTTGAAACTACAAGTAGTAGTTATCAAGTAATTAACTTTATTGGAGATGTTGCCTTTTACTTTATGCCATTCCTAATTGCTGCTAATGCTGCAAAGGTATTTCATGTTAATCAAGCACTTGCATTAATTATTGCCGGAGTATTTTTACATCCAAATTTTACTGCAATGATAGCATCACAAGATCCAATATCACTATTTGGACTTCCAATTACTAAGTTTTCATATGCTTACTCAGTAATTCCTGTTATTTTAATGGTTTGGATTATGTCATATATTGAAAAATTAGTTGATAAAATTACACCACGTATATTTAAATTAATATTAAACCCTACACTTATAATGCTTATTAGTGCTCCAATTGCTTTAATAGTTGTTGGACCTTTAGGAGGATTAATTGGTGATTGGTTAGCTGTTGCAATTAACTTCTTATCTACAAAATTAGGTTTTGTTATTGTTGGTATTTTAGGTGCCACTTTCCCATTTATTGTTATGACTGGTATGCATCATGCTTTAACTCCAATTGGATTAAATGCAATAGCTACTGGTGGAGCTGATAAGTTAATATTTGTTTCTCAAGTTTGTTCAAACATTGCTCAATCTGGAGCATCTCTTGCTGTTGCTGTAAAATCTAAGGACAAAGATATGAAACAATTAGCTAGTGCATCAGGTATTTCTGCTTTAATGGGTATAACTGAACCAGCACTTTATGGTGTTACATTAAAATTAAAACGTCCTGTTATTGCTGCTTCTATTGCTGCTGGTATTGGAGGTATTGTTGGAGGAATATTACAAGTTTCTTTATATATTGCTCAAAACAGTATTATGGCTATCCCTGCATTTATAGGTGAAGCTGGAATGGGTAATTTACTTGCTGGTGTTATAATGATCATTGTTTCTTTTGTTGCTTCATTTATATTAACAATTTTATTTGGATTTAAGGATATTAATCTAGAAGAAAAAAAAAATTAAATATTGATGAAGATAAAATTGAAGAAAAACCACTTGTAGAAAGAATTGAGATATACTCTCCTATTGCAGGAACATTTGAGAAATTATCAAATGTTCCTGATAGAACTTTTTCTGACAAACTTGTTGGTGATGGTGTAGCAATAATCCCTACTGATGGAAAAGTATACGCACCAGCAGATGGTACAGTTATTTCTATAATGGAAAGCAAACATGGAATTTTATTTAAAACTAATACTGGAGTAGAGCTTTTAATACACATAGGTTTAGATACCATGAAATTAAACGGTAAGTATTTCAAATCTCATGTATCTAATGGGACAGAAGTTAATTTAGGAGATTTATTACTTGAATTTGATATAAATTCTTTAAATAAGGAAGGTTATAATTTAATAACGCCTATTGTAGTAACTAATATTGATAATTATATTAAAGCTGTTCCAATGTTATCTGAAAAAGAAGAAGTTAAAATACTAGATAACATCTTAACTATTGTTTAATTGCCAAGAAAGGATGAATTATATATGACTAAAAAGATGCCTAAAGATTTTTTATGGGGAGGTGCAACTGCAGCTAACCAATACGAAGGTGGATGGAATGAAGGTGGTAGAGGCCCTTCTATTGCAGATGTACTTACTGGTGGAAGTGTTAATAAAAAACGTAGACTAACTCCTCCCGTACCACTTGAAGATGAGTTTTATCCTAACCATGAAGCTACAGATTTTTATCATCATTGGAAAGAAGATATAAGATTATTTGCTGAAATGGGATTTAAAATTTATAGATTTTCAATTTCTTGGTCAAGAATCTTCCCTAATGGAGATGAAGAATTGCCAAACGAAGAAGGATTAAAATTCTATGATAATGTAATCAATGAGCTACTTAAATACAATATAGAACCTTTGGTTACAATATCTCACTATGAAAACCCATTACACCTTTCTTTAGAATATGGTGGATGGAAAAATAGAAAATTAATTGATTTCTATATTAATTTTGCTAAAGTTTTATTTACTCGTTATAAAGGGAAAGTTAAGTATTGGCTTACTTTTAATGAAATAAACATGCTAACAGTACCTTTTGGTGGTGTCTTCTGTGCTGGAATTTTAGATGAAAATGAAAATAATGAAGAAAATAGATATCAAGCTATGCATCATCAATTAGTTGCTAGTGCTTTAGCAGTTAAACTAGCACATGAAATAGATTCTAATAATCAAATTGGTTGTATGCTTGCATATCATAATGGATATCCTTATACTTGTCACCCCGAAGATATTTTATTTGCTCAACAATATGGCCAACTTCACAATAGTATTGCTGGTGATGTTCATGTTAGAGGTAAGTATCCTGGATTTGCTAAGAGATTCTTTGAAGAAAATAATATTAATCTTAAAGTAGATGATAATGATAATAAAATCCTACAAGAAGGTACAGTTGACTTTGTAAGTATAAGTTACTATTCAAGTATTTGTGTAAGTGCAACATCTGATGGTGAAAAGACTTCAAGTAATGGATCTGAGAATATTAAAAATCCATATTTAAAGGCATCTGACTGGGGCTGGCAAATTGATGCTACAGGTCTTAGATATGTATTAAATCAAATTTATGATAGATATCAACTTCCTATAATGATAGTTGAAAATGGTATTGGTGCAATTGATGAAGTAAGCCCTGATGGAAAAATTCATGATGATTATCGTATTGATTATATGAAAAAACATATAGAACAAATGAAAGAAGCTATCTATGATGGTGTTGAATTAATTGCTTATACTAGTTGGGGTTGTACAGATGTTGTTAGTGCATCAACTGGTGAAGTTAGAAAAAGATATGGTCTAATTTATGTAAACAAACATGATGATGGAAGTGGTGACTTATCAAGAATGCCAAAAGATTCTTTCTATTGGTATAAGAAAGTTATTGAATCTAACGGTGAAGATTTATAAAAAACAAGCTACTCTTTAGGAAAAAGGAACACTTTTCTCCCTCCTAAGAGTAGCTTATTATATGTATTTAAATACTATATTCATCTTACTTAACTTCTTATTAATATTTACTTTAATCTTAAAATTTTTACTTTCTATAAATATTAAACTCATTACTTCCCACAATAATACTGTTCCACCTGAATCTAATAATGATGTTAGTAAGGATTCTCCATAATATGTTTTTATATAAAACCAACAAGTTAAAAGAATTAATGCAGAAAATATATAATAACATATTCTTTTTATTCCCATAAGGCTGAACTTCTTTTGTAATATAAAAAATGAATTATAATAATTTATTATTCCTAATTTTGATTTTTCTTCTTTATCCTTATCCATAGCATCTTCTGGCATATTTATTAATAGTTCAACATTAATAGAACTTAATTTCTGTGGTACTCTTGAAATATATTCTTCAATCCATGAATGCACTTCCCCATTAATATCTCTCTCTGCAAGATTTCTATAATCTAAGGGATTGAATAACTCTTCATAGGAATTAACTTTAATTGGTATTGTACATTTAACCTTTTCTTTTGTCTTATCACTCATAAATTTTGCTCCTAAATCTTATATGTTCCCCCTTTTACATTTTTCTTATTAATATCATATTTTATACACTTTAGAAGAAATATTTTAACTAATAACAATTTGAAACTTTAAAAGTTGTAGTACCACTTATTAATACTACAACTTTTACTTTCCCTTCTGATTTCTCATTAAATTAAAATCTTCTTTTTTATTCAATTCAACATTCATTACTTAAAACAAATACATAACTCTTTCATATTTATCGTTCTTCTCTAAAATAAGATTTTCCAAGAGATGCAGGTGGCTGATTTTCTTTTTTATTCCTTGCACTAGTAATAATTAAAACAATTATTGTAACTAAATATGGAAGCATCTTAATTAGTTCTTGTCCACCTCTGCTAAGACCTGGAATATATGCATATACTACATATAATCCTCCAAATAAAATTGAACGATCTGTTAAGTTATATGAACATTGCTCTTCTCAGCCCAAGGAAATACAATAGGTTTGCGATACTAAATAATACCCCCTTCGAAAAGGAGAGAAGAACAATGAGCAAAACTAATATAAAATGCCCACGCT
>NZ_JAASHD010000052.1:0-20633 GCF_019734375.1 Clostridium sp. K04 | reverse complement strand
AGGCTTATAGAGTCTGGGATTTATTTTTTTTTTTGCAAAAGGGGCCTCGCACTAATTATTTAGTGCGACAGCCCCATGTTATTTTTTATATCTATATTAATGGAATTAATCATATGATAACAAGGTATTATTAGAAAGGGCTTTATTAATGAAATGTCTAATTCCATTAGATATACAATCTGCTAAAGACATAACCACAAATAATCTAGTATTTTGAAGCATCATAAAATCTAAATTACCAGATATATTTACAACACCTTTTATACTCATTTCTCCTACCGTAGGCAAATCCTTATCTAATGCTAAACCAGGATGTAATGGTAGGTCTTCAATAAATATTTTGCCAATTTGTTGCACATTGCCTAGGGAGGCATCTATTCCAATAATAAAAGGATTTTTAAAACTAGAATCAATTTTATTTAAAACATCTACTAAATTAACGGAATGGACAGGATATTCCAAAGAACCGTATATATAAATATTTTTTTGTGATAAATTTTTAAGTTTATAACCAATTAAAGGCCCTAATGAGTCTCCTGTTGCACGATCTGTACCTATACATAAAAAAATTATAGGACGATTTTCTGCAATAATATTTTTTAATTTTATATACAAATATTCACCTAGTTCATGATGTGAATTAGGTAATAGTGAATCTAATTCGAAACAATTATCCATATCATAAACCCTCCTATTGAAAGTATCGACAGGAATAATATAACCTATTCACTTAATATAAAATTATTTATAGATATTATTAATTTCATTTAAACAATCTAAAGTATATTTTATTTCCTCAACTGTATTAAAGTATCCAATACTTAATCTAACAGTACCATTAGGGAAAGTACCAATAGTTTTATGTGCTAAAGGAGCACAATGTAATCCGCTTCTATTACTAATGTTAAAGTCTGAATCTAAGATATAGGATAATTCGCTTACATCTAATTTTGAATGAGTTATAGAAACACAAGATGTAGCAAGTCCTCTATCTAAAGCACCGCTAATATTATAATTAGGAATATTTAACAATCCGGAAATTAGAAATGATCTTAAATAACTGTTATGTTCATAAATAGTATTTAGGCCTTCTTTATTTATAAATTCGATTGCTTCAGATAATCCAATTATTCCAGGAATATTTAATGTACCAGACTCAAATTTATCAGGTAAAAAATCAGGTTGAGATAAAGAATGTGATAAGCTTCCTGTACCACCTAAAATGGTAGGAGTACAAATCTCATTTAGTTTATCATCTATGATAAATCCACCTATTCCTTGAGGACCAAGAAGGCTTTTATGTCCAGTAAAAGCTAATGCATTTAATGAGAATTCATTAAAATCAATATTAAGTACACCAGCACTTTGAGCACTATCTAATATGAAATAAATATTATTTTCTTTACAGAGCTGTCCTATTTGCTTTATTGGTTGAATAGAACCCGTTACATTCGAAGCATGTGTAATTACTATTAGTTTTGTATTAGGTTTAATAAGTTTTCTTATAGTTTCTACATCGGTTATTCCTTGTGAGTTTGCTTGGGCTATATCTAATTCAATATTAGAGTTTTGAGATAGATTATATAAAGGTCTAATTACAGAATTATGTTCCATAGAGGAAGTAATAACATGATCTCCAGGTTTAATGATTCCGTTAAGTAAGATATTTAATGATGATGTAATATTGTTAGTAAAAATTACATTTTCGGCTTTGTTAAAATTAAAAAAATTACAGATTTTTTCTCTTGTATCATATAATACTCTATTTGCTGCTAATGATTTGGGATGATTAGATCGACCAGGATTACCACCAACGTTAGTTAAGTAATTATATATTGAATCAGCAACAACTTTTGGTTTAGGAAAAGAGGTACTACCATTATCTAAATAAACTTTCATATGCTACTCCTTTAAACTTTTATTATTGTAAATTATAAGAAAATTTATAATAAATGTATCTACATATTATAATAGAATAAATAAATAAAAATGCAACAACAGTTAGAAAATTATGTAAGAAATAAATGGAATATTAAATATTTATAAAAATAAAAAAAACGTTATAATATAATTAAATGTATTTTAATATAAGGAGGAAAAGATAATGAATTATTATATTATAGTATTTAAAAATACTCATGATGCAATGACTGCTGAGAAAAAATTAAGTGAGTTAAATTATAAATTTAGAATTATGCCAACACCTACATTAATAACTCAAAGCTGTGGAATTTGTGTAAGAGTTGAAAGTGAAGAAGATGTAAATAATATAATTGAAAATAATATAGTTGAGTTTAAAAATGTATATAAAAGAGAAGAGTCTCAATATGCTTTAGTAAAATAGAGTAAAAGGGGTGACGTAATGTATGCAGTTGTAGAGTGGGCTAATTACGGAAATAAAATCGTTAATTTTTTTGTTAAAAGAATAGATTTGGATTTGATAATAGAAAAAATTATATCAATTATTTTTATAGCTGTTCTAATGTATTTTTCTATTAGAATAGGAAATAAGTTAATTAACAAATTTGTTGATAGGCAAGTAAGAAGTAAAACTAGTTTTTCATTAGAGCCACAGAAAGCTATAACTATAGGAGAAGTTCTTAAAAGTGTATTGAAATATACAGTATATATTATTGGTGTAGGATCAATGTTATATGATATTTTAACCAAAATACCAGTAGCATTAGTAAGTGCTGGTGGATTTGCAATTGGTATTGGAGCTCAAAGTTTAGTTAAAGATTTAATTAATGGATTTTTTATTTTATTTGAAGATCAATATGGAATAGGTGATCATGTAACAATTGGACAATTTGAAGGGATAGTTGAAAGTATAGGAATAAGAACAACAGTTCTTAGAGATTTCACGGGAGATTTACATTTAATCCCAAATGGTACTGTTTTAGAGGTTACGAATCACTCTAGAGGTGATATTAGATTTATTGTCGATGTTGAAATTGCTTATGAAGAAAATATAGATGAAACTATAGAATTAATTAAAAAGGTTAATACAAGATTTCAGGAAAAGCATTCAGATAAGCTTAGAGGCGATATACAAGTATTAGGAGTACTTTCTTTAAATGCATCAGGAGTTACAATTAGAGTAATTGGAAGAGCGGTTCCTTTAAGTCAATGGGAAATGGAAAGAGAATTAAGAAAAGAAATAAAAATGGCATTAGATGAAGCAGGTATAGAAATTCCATATCCTAAAACTGCTATAGTAAACAAGAAATAATTAATAGTTAATAGTTAATAGTTTGTGGTTAAGGAATAAATTCACAAAATTGAATTAAAAAATATATTATTAAAAAACTCATAGGAGTTTTATTAATAATTATTAACTCTCAACTCAAAACTATTAACTAAATAAAACTGGGGGTATAAAAAATGATAGAAACATTTGATTTAGGCGATATTGTTGAAATGAAAAAGCAACATCCTTGCGGAAGTAAAGAGTTTGAGGTAATAAGATTAGGAGCAGATATTAAAATTAAGTGTGTAGGATGTGGAAGAATAGTTATGATTCCGCGCCTCAAATTCCAAAAAGATGCAAAAAAGGTTGTTAAAACTAATAATTGAAATAAAAACACTTGAAAAGTATAAAATAAAGTGTTAAAATTTAAAATTGTAAATCCCTGCTACATCAAGAATGTAGCCGTTAAGTCCAAAGGAGGTGAAAATGATGAGAAAGTACGAAACTATATTTATATTACACCCATCATTTGATGAAGAAGCTGTTAAGGCTAACATTGAAAAATTCCAAGGTGTTATAGAAAACGGTGGAGGAAAAGTTGAAAATGTTGATTTCTGGGGTAAGAGAAAACTTGCTTACGAAATAAACAAAGTTAACGAAGGTTACTATACTTTAATTAACTTCGAAGCTAATCCTGAATTACCAAAAGAATTAGACAGAGTTTTCAGAATTACTGATGGTGTTATAAGACACATAATCGTTAAAAACGAAGCGTAAGAGGTGTATTGGAATGAATAAAGTTATACTTATTGGTAGACTTACAAAAGATCCAGAATTAAGATATGCGGCTGGTAGCGGTACTGCAGTTTGTAGATTTACTGTTGCTATAAATAGACAATTTAAAAAAGATGAAACAGATTTTATAAATTGTGTAGCATTTGGCAAAACTGGAGAAACAATTACACAATATCTTACAAAGGGTAGACAAATAGCTGTTACTGGAAGCATAAGAACAGGTAGTTATGATGCTCAAGATGGAACTAAAAGATACACTACTGATGTAGCTGTAGAAAGTTTCGAGTTCATAGGTTCTGCTGGTGAAGGTGGCAACAATTCATACTCAAGAAATTCTGATAATTCAACATGGGGTGCTCCAGCTGAAAGTCCTGATATGGGATTTGGAGATATGACTCCAGTAGATGATGGCGATATGCCATTTTAAAAAAAGTCTAATTATTTTATAAGGAGGGAACATCATGAGAGAAATGAAAAGATCTGGAAAGATGAGAAGATCTAAGAGAAAAGTATGCGCTTTCTGTGTAGATAAAGCTGAATCAATAGATTACAAAGATATCAACAAATTAAGAAAATTTGTTACAGAAAGAGGTAAGATTCTTCCAAGAAGAATCTCTGGTACTTGCGCTAAGCATCAAAGACAATTAACTGATGCTATAAAGAGATCAAGAAACATAGCTTTATTACCATTCACAACTGAATAGTAATTAGTTTATTAGCCCCTGGTTGTCAGGGGCTTTTATTTTTATATAAGAAAAAAATTACATAATTTGTAATAAACACCCCTATTTAGTTGCAATAATATAGAAAAATAATTAAAATATAAATACAAGGTATTGAATAGGGGTGAGAATTTAGTGAAGAAAAAAGAAGAATTGAATATTATGGCAAATATAAAAATAATAGAAGAGCTTAAAGCTAACTTATTATGTATTATAGGAGAATTCTTTTTACTATTAACAAGAGGAACAAATGTTGCAAAAGATTCTATCTTAAATTGTATAGCAGGAGCTATTTTAATTTTATATGTTTTAGCTCAAAAATTAGGATATAGTTGTAATGAAGTAGATGATGAATTAAGAAAAAAATTAAAATTAGGTATAGCGGAAGAACATGAATATGAGAAAGAAGGTAAAAGTTTAACAAAACTTCAAAATCATATTAAAGGACGTTATTAAATATAAAATTTAGGAGGCTTTTATGAAACAAAAGCTCAAAATGTATAGATCTTTATTAATAGCAATTATAGTTATTATTTTTGCAATAATACTTTATTATTTTGGATATTTTTATATAGCTACTATTATATTAGCTATATATGTAGCCTTTAAAGAGTATTTAAATATTGATAGAGAACTAAACAATAATAAGTTTAATAGTTTAACTGATAAAATTAAGGCTAATATAAATGATAATATTTCTAATATGTCGTATCCAATAGCTTTAATTGATAATGAGGGAAATATACTTTGGGCTAATAAAAGATTAAAAGAAGAATTAAATTTGTTAGATTTACAGGAGCAAAATATACTTAGTATAGGTAGAAATCTTGATTTACATAAGTTATTAAAGTGTGATAAGGATTTAAGCCAAAGAATAAAGATAAAGGATTCTTTTTATAGTATATACGCTAACAATATAGGTTATGAAAATATTAAGTATAATGAATCAAAATATTTAGTTTATTTTAATGAAGTAAGTAATTTGAGAGACTTATATTCAACAAGAGAAAGTATAATGTTAATTGAGGTAGATAATCTATCAGAAGCTCTAGAGAGAACAGATGAGACAAATAGACCTATGCTTGCTGCTGAAGTTGAAAAAGAAATAAATTCTTATAGCAAAAAATTAAAAGCTATGATTGTTAAGTACGAATATAATAAGTATTGTTTATCAGTGCAAGATAAATATATAAATGATGAAATTAATTGTAAGTTTAATATTTTAGATAAGATTTCTAGCATAGATAGAGGTAATAAGTTAGAAGTTACTTTAAGTATTGGAATAGGTAGGGGTGGAGATAACCCACAAGAAAACTATAATAACGCCATGACAGCTAGGGAATTAGCATTAGGTAGAGGTGGAGATCAAGTAGTTATTAAAAATAATGAAAAAATAAGTTTCTTTGGCGGAAATACTCGTGAATTAGAAAAAAGAACTAGAGTAAGAGCAAGAGTAATTGCACAAGCTGTAAGAGAACTAATATTTGAAAGCAGTAATATATTTATTATGGGTCATAAAAATCCTGATATGGATTCATTAGGTGCATCTGTTGGATTATGGTCAGCTATAAGACAATTAGGGAAAAATTGTAATATTATAATTGATAATGATACAACTGCAATTGATTATTATATGACAAAGCTTAAAAAAGGTGACAAATATGATAATTTATTCATATCTAGTGATGAAGCAGAAAAAAATATTAATGAAAAAACGTTATTAATTATAGTAGATGTGCATAATAAAGGATACGTGAATAATTTTGGTATTACTGAAAAGATTAATAGAAAGATAATTATAGATCATCATAGAAGAAGCCCTGACATAATAGAAGGAGCATTATTAAATTATATAGAAGTATATGCATCGTCTACTTCAGAGATGGTAACAGAATTAATTCAATATATGCTACAAAAGCCAAGAATACCTAAAATAGTAGCAGAAGGCCTTTTAGGTGGAATTTTTATGGATACAAAAGGATTCCAATTTAAATCAGGGGTTAGAACATTCGATGCAGCTGCCTTTTTAAGATCTTTAGGTGCAGATACTATTGAAGTTAAAAAAATGTTTACTGATAGTTTAGAAGACTACTTACTTATATCTGATACTATAAAAAGTGCAGAAGTGCATGAAAATTTAGCTATTGCAGTTTGCCCTGAGAATGTAAATAATACTGTTATAGTAGCAAGGGCTGCAGATGAGCTATTAGGAATATCAGGAATAGATGTGTGTTTTGTTTTATGTAAAATAAATGATTCAGTTAATATTAGTGGTAGATCTACTGGTGAGGTTAATGTTCAAGTTATATTAGAAGAGCTTGGAGGAGGAGGCCATATGAATATGGCTGGAGCTAAGGTAGATGGTACAATAGATGAAGCAATTAATGTGTTAAAAGAGGCAATTAATAAGCATTTAGAGCTTAAGGAATAAAACATTAAAGGATAGGTGTATAATATGAAAGTAATTTTACTACAAGATGTTAAAAAAATGGGTAAGAAAGGTGATGTTATAGAAGCATCAGATGGATATGCAAGAAATTATTTATTTCCAAGGAAATTAGCAGAAGAAGCAACTGCTAATGCATTACATGTTGTAAATGCTAAAAAAGAAAATGAAAGAAAGAAAAAACTTGCTGAATTAGAAGCAGCACAAAAATTAGCTGCTGAATTAAAGGGTAAGGAAGTAACTATAAATGCTAAAGCAGGCGATAATGGAAGATTATTTGGAGCAATAACTAACAAAGATGTGGCTGAAGTAATTAATAGCCAATTCAATTTATCAATAGATAAAAAGAAGATTGTTGTAAATACTATAAAAGTTGCTGGAACATACGAAGTTGAAGTTAAACTATATCCAGAAGTATCTACAAAAATGAAGGTTAATATTGTTCCGAAACAATAAGGAGGATTAACATTGGATTTATATAACAAAGGGGCAAGGTTAGAAGAGATTTTAGAAGAAAACTTGCCAATAGAAGTAAAGGTTAATGTACTATTTGATGTGCTTAAAAATGTTTTAGATGAAGGTGCAATTAGAGCTAGAACTATAAGATTTAAATTACAAAAGTATGTTAATTCAACAAATATAAATGAAAGAGTATATGCATTAGATGTTATAGCATCTGATGGAAATGGAGCTAAAGTTGTACCTTCTGATGAAGATTTAGAAAAGTCTTTAGAAGATGTTGTTTATTGGATATCAGAAAATATAGCTAAGAAATATGTACAAAATAAAATAGAAGCTGATGTTGAAAAAGCTTTAGTCGAAAGACAAGATAAGTTTATGGATGAACTTAGGGTTTCGATAATAAAGAAGCAAAAGGGAAAAGAAAACACTAAAACTACAGCTAAGTTAGAGAGATTAGAAAAGTTAGACGCAAAGCATATTAATAAAAATGTTATGTCACTTTTAAGACCTGAAAATTTTGAAGAAGTAGTAGGGCAAGAGAGAGCTGTAAGATCATTAATTTCAAAAATGTCTTCACCATATCCTCAGCACATAATTCTTTATGGGCCACCAGGGGTTGGTAAGACTTCTGCAGCAAGACTTGCATTAGAAGCTGCTAAAAAATTAAAGTTTACTCCATTTGATGAAGATTCAAAATTTGTTGAAGTTGATGGAACTACATTAAGATGGGATCCAAGAGAAATAACAAATCCTTTATTAGGATCTGTACATGATCCTATTTATCAAGGAAGTAAAAGAGATTTAGCTGAAGTAGGTGTTCCAGAGCCAAAGACTGGATTAGTTACTGAGGCACATGGAGGAGTATTATTCATTGATGAAATTGGTGAATTAGATGAGATACTTCAAAATAAATTATTAAAAGTTTTAGAAGATAAGAGAGTTGAGTTTTCATCTTCTTACTATGATCCAGATGATGAAAATATCCCGGCATATATAAAATATTTATTTGATAAGGGAGCACCTGCTGACTTTGTATTAATTGGTGCAACTACAAAGGATCCAAGTCAAATAAATCCAGCTTTAAGATCAAGATGTACAGAGGTTTATTTTGAACCTTTATCATCTAAGGATATTGAAGGAATAGTGAACAATGCATCTGAAAAGCTAAATGTAGAGCTTGAAGATGGTGTTGGTAGACTAATTAGTCAATATACTATTGAAGGTAGAAAGGCTGTAAATATATTAGCTGATGCATATGGATATTCTTTATTTAATGAAAATGGAGAAGAATCAAAAAATAAAATAACATTAAAAGATGTTGAAGAAGTTATTTCAATTGGAAGATACTCTCCGTTTGAAAGAATAGATAATCTAGATAAAGGTGAAGTTGGGCATGTATATGGATTAGGCGTAAGCGGATTCTTAGGTTCTACGATAGAAATAGAATCAACTGTATTCCCAGCTAAGAAAAAAGGGCATGGAACTATCAAATTTAATGATACAGCAGGTTCTATGGCTAAAGATTCTGTATTTAATGCGGCATCAGTAATAAGAAAGATAACTAATATGGATATTAATGATTATGATATTCATGTAAATGTAATTGGTGGAGGAAAGATTGACGGACCTTCAGCTGGAGCTGCTATTACAGTTTGTATAATAAGTGCTCTTACAGATAGACCTATACGTCAAGACATTGCTATCACTGGGGAAATTTCTTTAAGAGGAAATGTAAAACCTGTTGGCGGTATATTTGAAAAAATATATGGTGCTAGAAGAAAAGGAATTAAACTTGTTGCTATCCCTAAGGATAATGAAAAGGAAGTTCCTCTAGGACTTGAAGATATAGAAGTTAAATCTATAAATCATATAGAGGAACTTATGGAGATAGTATTTGAGAAGTAATGTAGATTAAGCTTCCTGTAGTGGGAAGCTTAATTTTATTATGTGAAGAAATATACTTATTATTCAAATTGATAGGGAAATTAACTTTTTGTATAATAAGCTTATAAGAAATAGAAAGTAATTAAATTTATCTAATTACAAATTTGGAGGTAGGTTACTTATGGAATCACCTATGATGAGAAGTTTACCGCAAAGTATTGAGGCAGAACAATCTGTTATAGGGGCAATGATAATAGATAAAAGTGCCATTGCTCAAGTTTTAGAAAAGCTTAATGAAGATGATTTCTATAGGGACGGTCATAAGGCTATATATAAAGCTATTAAAGAGATGTATGCTAAGGATATGGCTGTAGACTTAGTTACTATATTAGAATATTTAAAAACTACTGATATGCTTGATAAAGCAGGGGGAGTTACATACATATCTGAATTAAGTGCATCTGTACCAACAACAGCCAACTTAAGTTCGTATATAAAGATAGTAGAAGAAAAATCTACATTAAGAAAGCTAATAAAGGCTTCAACATCCATTATTGAAGAGAGTTACAATAGTGGTGGAGATGTAGAAAAGGTAATTGATCTAGCTCAAAAAAAAGTTTTTGATATAGCGGAAAAGAAGGACTCTAAAGAATATGAATCACTTTCGAATGTACTTGAAAGAGGATTTTTAGAAATAGAAAGATTATTCAATAATAGAGGAGCAATAACAGGAGTTGGATCAGGAATAAAGGATTTAGATGCAAAAACATCAGGATTCCAAAAAGGTGATATGGTTCTAATTGCAGCTAGACCTTCTATGGGAAAAACTACTTTCTCTTTAAATATTGCAGAAAATGCAGCGTTAAAAGAAGGAAAAAGTGTAGTAATATTCTCACTGGAAATGTCTAAGGAGCAATTAGCATATAAGTTATTATGTTCTCAGGCTAATGTTGATATGTTAAAGCTTAGAACAGGTAACTTAGAGGATGATGATTGGGAAAGGATAGCAAGGGCAACTGGACCTTTAGCTAATGCAAGAATTTATATTGATGATACTGCTGGTATAAGTGTCATGGATATGAGATCTAAATGTAGAAAGATAAAGATGGAACATGGAATTGATATGATTCTTATTGACTACTTGCAGCTTATGTCTGGTAGTGCTGGCAGTGATAATAGACAACAAGAAGTATCTGAAATTTCAAGATCTATTAAAGCACTAGCAAAGGAAATGGAATGTCCAGTAATAGCATTATCTCAGTTATCTCGTGCTCCAGAGCAAAGAGCTGACCATAGACCAATGCTATCTGACTTAAGAGAATCTGGATCAATTGAGCAGGACGCCGACGTTGTTATGTTCTTATATAGAGATGAATACTATAATAAAGAAACAGAAGAAAAAGGTATTGGTGAATGTATTATAGCTAAGCAAAGAAACGGCCCAGTTGGAACTGTTAAGATGGCATGGATTGGTGCTCACTCTAAGTTTGCTGATTTAGAACTAGTACACAAAGAATAGTTAATAGTCTTAAAATAGTTAATAGTTAATAGTTTTGAGTTAATAGTTTTGAGTTAATAGTTAGGGATGAAACTCCTAAGGAGTTTCTAGATAATATATTTTTTAATTCAGCCTAAGCTGAATTTATTCATTAATTATTAACTATTAACTAAAATAAAGGTTGGTGTTGTATGAATAGAAAAATTGGATTTATAGGTTGTGGAAACATGGGTAAAGCTATGTTAGGGGCTCTAGTTAAGGCTGATAATATTAGCAATGATAATATTATAGTTTCTACAAAAAGCAAAGCATCTGCAGAAAAGATTAATGACGAGTATGGTGTAAAATCAACTACTGTTAATAGTGAAGTTGCTAAGGAAGCAGATGTGCTATTTCTAGCTGTTAAGCCTTATTTCTTCAAAGAGGTTATTGAAGAGATAAAGGATCTAGTTAAGGATGAGGCAATTATTATTTCAATTGCTGCAGGAGTTACAGTAAATCAAATTGAAGAATGGTTTGGCAAAGAAATTAAATTAGTTAGAACAATGCCAAATACACCAGCTTCAGTTGGTGAAGGGATGTCTGCTATTTGTCCAAATGGAAATATAACAGAAAATGAATTAAATTATGTAGGTAGTTTATACAATTTATTTGGTAAGTATGAAGTGCTTGAGGAAAAGGATTTTCATGCTTTTATTGCATTATGTGGTTCTTCACCAGCTTATGTTTTTATGTTTATTGAAGCAATGGCTGATGCTGGAGTTAAACTTGGCTTACCAAGAGCAAAGGCTTATAAATTAGCAGAACAAGCAATATTAGGTTCAGCAAAATTAGCTTTAGAAACAGGTAAGCATCCAGGAGTACTTAAAGATGAGGTTTGTTCACCTGGTGGAACTACTATTGAAGCTGTAATAGATCTTGAAAAAAACGGATTTAGAAATACTGTAATAAGTGCAGTTGAAAAATGTGCAGATAAATCTAAAAACATGTAATGAATTTATTATTTAAAAAATTTATTGTGGCAATGTATTAATTAAACATATATAATATTAAATAATGAATAAATTTTTATTATAATGAAATAATTAAGAATATAAAATTCTATGAAAAGAAGAGTACTTATTTAGATGTATTTTACAGCGAGTAGGGGTAGAGTGTAAGCCCTATAAAATATAGAATAGGGAAGAGGAACTTGGAGAAGCTGCTTGAGTATAAGTTAATACTATATGAGGGTAAGCCGTTAACTGCGTTAAAGTTTTGAGTGAACTAAATTTTTTAGTTAAATTGAGTGGTACCGCGGAAATATTCCGTCTCTTTGTATGAAAAGAGACGGATTTTTTATATGTTTAAGACAATAAGGAGGTAAAGTTATGAAAATATTTATTGAAAAAATAAATGATGTAGTAAAAAATGCTTTTGAAGAGCTTGGATATGAAAGAGAAACAGGTAGGGTAAATGTATCTAATAGACCTGACCTATGCCAATATCAATGTAATGGAGCTTTAGCAAATGCTAAAAAGCATAAAAAAGCACCAATGATAATAGCACAAGAGGTTGTTGAAAAGTTAAATGATAATAAGATGTTTTCAAAATTAGAAGCTGTAGCTCCAGGGTTTATTAACATGAATATTAATGATGAATTCTTAATAGATTATGTTAATGAAATGAAGAAAGATGAAAACTATGGTGTTTCAAAAGCTACAGAAGTAAAAAAGATAGTTGTTGATTACGGTGGAGCTAATGTTGCTAAGCCATTACACATAGGACATTTAAGATCAGCAATAATAGGTGAAAGTATAAAAAGAATTGCAAAGTTCTTAGGCCATGATGTTATTGGTGACGTTCATTTAGGAGATTGGGGACTTCAAATGGGAATGGTAATATCAGAAGTTGAAAGAAGAAATCCTTCTTTACCATACTTTGATGAAAGTTTTACTGGAGAATATCCTGAAGAAGCACCATTTACAATAGATGAACTTGAAGATATATATCCATATGCAAGTAAGCTAGCTAAGAGTGATGAAAAAGTAATGGAAGCTGCAAAGCAAGCTACTGTTGAGCTTCAACAAGGTAGAAGAGGATATGTGGCTTTATGGAAGCATATATTAAATGTTTCAGTTGCTGACTTAAAGAAGAACTATGGAGCATTAGATGTAAGCTTTGAATTATGGAATGGTGAAAGTGATGCACAAAAATTAATTCCAGAAATGATAGAAGATTTAAAGCAAAAAGGATTTGCACAAGAAAGTGAAGGGGCTTTAGTATTTGACGTAAGTGAAGAAACAGATAAGAGTCCAGTTCCACCACTATTATTATTAAAATCTGATGGAGCATCTCTATACGGCACTACTGACTTAGCTACAGTTGTAGAAAGAGTTAGAGATATGAAGGCTGATGAAATAATATACTTAGCAGATAAAAGACAAGGACTTCATTATGAACAATTCTTTAGAGCTGCTAAAAAATCAGGAATAGCACATGAAGATACTGTTTTAGATTTCATAGGTTTTGGTACAATGAACGGAAAAGATGGTAAGCCATTTAAGACTCGTGAAGGTGGAGTAATGAGACTTGCTGATTTAATAAGCATGATTAAAGAAGCTGGTAAAGAAAAACTTAAGGATAATAAAAATATAGCAGAAGAAGACGTTGAAGAAATATCTTCAAAAGTAGGATTAGCTGCATTAAAATATGGAGATTTATCAAATCAAGCATCTAAGGACTATGTATTTGATATAGATAGATTTGCTTCATTTGAAGGTAATACTGGACCATATATTTTATATACAATAGTAAGAATTAAATCTATATTAAATAAAGCAGAAGGCTTTAATGCAGAAAATAGCATTTTAGTACCTCAAAGCGAATCAGAAAGAGCTTTAATGCTTCAATTAGCTAAATTTAATGAAGTTATAGAATTAAGCTTTAGAGATAGAGCGCCTCATAAGATATGTGAATTCATATATGAACTATCTAACAACTTCAACAAGTTCTATAATGATACAAGAATATTATCTGAAGAAGATGAAGCTAAAAAAGCATCTTGGTTAAGCTTAATAAACCTAGTTAAAAACGTATTAGAACAAGGTTTAGACCTATTAGGTATGGAAAGCGTAGAAAGAATGTAGTTAGCATACTAACATGAAATTAGTTGTATTATCATAAGTGATAAAAAATAGTTTTACTGTATAAGTGAATAAGTATAAATAGAAAAAACAAATGTTGTATTCAAGGTGAGATTTCATTAATTCACGTAAGGATAACATTTGTTTTTTCGTTATTATCATGATTTATATAGTTGCAACTCCACTTTTTATAGCAGCATCTTTAACTGCTTCAGCAACTCTTTTTTGAACTTCTAAATTAAAGGCTTTAGGAATAATATAATTTGGATTAAGTTCTTCATCAGAAACAGAATTAGCAATTGCATGAGCAGCAGCAATTTTCATTTCTTCATTAATTTCAGTAGCTCTAACATCTAAAGCACCTCTGAATATTCCAGGGAAAGCTAATACATTATTAATTTGGTTAGGGAAGTCAGAACGTCCTGTACCTATTACTTTAGCACCAGCTTCTTTAGCATCTTCAGGGAAGATTTCTGGTGTAGGATTAGCCATAGCAAATAAAATAGCATCAGTATTCATTGAAGCGACCATTTCTTTTGATACTATATTAGGAGCAGAAACACCTATGAATACATCAGCATTTTTAATAACATCTTTTAATATTCCAGATTCATTATTTGGATTTGTTATATTAGAAAGCTCAGTAAAATAGCTATTAGTATAAGTAGTATCTCTATTTAAAGCACCATCTCTATCACATACAATTATATTCTTTGCTCCGTAAGATAGTAAAAGTTTAGTTATGGCAGTACCAGCAGAACCAGCTCCATTAACAACTATTTTTAAATCTTCTATATTTTTATTAACTATTTTTAATGCATTTATTAGTCCTGATAAAACAATAATGGCTGTTCCGTGTTGATCATCATGGAAAACAGGTATATTTAATTTTTCTTTTAGCTTCTTTTCAATTTCAAAACATCTAGGTGCAGATATATCTTCTAAATTTATTCCACCTAAAGTAGGAGCAATTCTAACTACTGTTTCAACAATTTCATCTACTTCTTTAGTATCTAGAACTATAGGAAAAGCATCAACTCCAGCAAATTCTTTAAATAATATAGATTTACCCTCCATAACAGGTAATGAAGCTAATGGTCCAATATCACCCAGTCCTAAAACTGCAGTACCATCAGAAATAACAGCAACTGTATTCCATTTTCTAGTGTATAGGTATGCTGTTGATGGATCCTTATGTATTTCTCTACAAGGTTCAGCAACACCTGGAGTATAAGCAAGAGATAAATCTTTTTCGTTTTCTATTTTTACTCTTGAAGATATTTCCAATTTGCCTTTTAAATCTTTGTGAAACTTTAATGATTCTTCATAAATATTCATAACAAAACTCCTTTTAAATATACTTATAATACCATTATACGAATTATAGTTTTATAAAGCAAAAAAATATTCGTAATAATATTGAAATTTTGCAATTACTTTGATACCATGATATATGGGATTATAATGCAATATAATCTATTAGTAAGTCTTAAAAGGAGGCAATGTATAAATGTCAGCATTTATTGTTTTAGGAGCTCAATGGGGAGATGAAGGTAAAGGAAAAATGACAGACTACCTAGCTGAAGAGGCAAATGTAGTTGTTAGATATCAAGGTGGTAACAATGCAGGTCATACAGTCGAGGTTGGAGATAAGCAATATAAACTTCACTTAATACCATCAGGTATATTACACGATGAAAAGCTTAATGTAATAGGAAATGGTGTAGTTGTAGATCCTATAGCTTTCTTTTCAGAAATTGATTATTTAAAAGAAGAGGGAGTTAAAGTAACTCCAGAAAAGTTAATAGTAAGTGATAGAGCACACATCATTATGCCATATCATAAGGTTCTAGATAAGTTAAAAGAAAAAGCAAGAGGAAAAAATGATATCGGAACTACTGGTAAAGGGATTGGACCTTGCTATACAGACAAATTTGAAAGATGTGGGATAAGAGTTTGTGATCTTATAGATAAAGAAGTCTTTAAAGAAAAGCTTAAAGAAAACATAGAAATGAAGAATAAATATATAGTTAATGTTCTTGGGGGAGAGGCATTAAGCTTTGACGAAATATACGAAGAGTATTCTAAGTATGGTGAAAAATTAAAGCCGTTTGTAAAGGATACATCAGTAAGAGTTTATAATGAAATTAAGGATGATAAAACAGTTTTATTTGAAGGTGCACAAGGAATGCTATTAGACATTGACTATGGTACATATCCATATGTAACATCATCAAATACTACTGCAGGGGGAGTAGCTAATGGTGTTGGTATAGGACCAAACATGATTACTAATGCTGTAGGTATAGCTAAGGCTTATACAACAAGAGTTGGTAAAGGACCTTTCCCAACAGAATTAGAAAATGAAACTGGTGAATGGATTAGAGAAAAAGGACACGAGTATGGAGTAACTACAGGTAGATCAAGAAGATGTGGTTGGCTTGATATAGTTATTTTAAAGACTTCAGTTAGAGTAAGTGGATTAACTTCATTAGCAGTAACAAAAATAGATACATTAGCTGGATTAGAAAAGGTTATGATGTGTGTAGGATATAAGTTTAATGATGAGATTATTGATTACTTCCCAGCTAGCTTAGAAGACTTAGCAAAATGTGAACCTATATATGAAGAATTTGATGGATGGGATGAAAGCGTAGCAGAAGCTAGAAGCTATGAAGAGTTACATCCAAATGCAAGAAAGTACTTAGAAAGAATAGAAGAATTAACAGACACTAGAATTTCTATAGTATCAGTTGGTCCAAGAAGAGATCAAACAATGAGAGTAAAACCATTATAATTGGTTAAGATTAAAGAACTATATTAACTTTTAATATAGTTCTTTTTTATTTGAATAATATTCATTATCTAAGAGCAGAATAATAATAAGTCAAATTTTAAGAGGTGAATATTATGATTGATCAATATACAACTTTAAGTGATATAATGTGTGAAAATCCAGTTGCTGCAAATATATTAATGAGTTATGGAGTTCCTACATATGCTATTACAGAAAATCAATTTTCTACTTTATCAGAGGTTGCTACAAAGTATGGAATAGATATTAATTCTGTTGTAAATCAAATCAATAGTGGCCTAACTAGTTTATATTAAAAGATATATTTGAAAATTACATTTATTTCATATAAAATAGTTTTAGTAGCTATTTTATAAAAGAGGATAGGTGATATCTATGATAACTAAAGATATGACAATTGGTGAAGTAATTAAAATAAATGAAAGTAAGGCTGAAGTTTTAATGAGTTTTGGCATGGGATGCGTTGGTTGTCCATCAGCTCAAGCAGAAACAATTGAAGAAGCAGCTTATGTTCATGGAATAAAACTAGAAGAATTGTTAGAGGCTTTAAATAAATAATAATATAAAAGAACCCATTTTAAATGGGTTCTTTTTAAATAAAATTTTTATTTTTGAAATTAATTAAGGGGTGTGTGAAGTGGGAATTAAAACAGAAAAAGAATATGAAGTTCATTATTATGAAGTAAATTATAAATTAGAGTGCAAAATATCATCTATAATTAATTATTTTTGTGACATAGGAACATTTCAATCGGAGAGTTTAGGAGTTGGAATTGATTATTTAACAGAAAGAAGACTAGCATGGGTTTTCTATAGATATGACATAAATATAAAAAGATATCCTAAGTTTGGTGAAAAAATTAAAGTAGTTACTAAGGCTAAAAGTTTTAAAAAGTTTTATGCTTCAAGAGAATATGAAATATATGATGAAAATAATGAAAAAATAGTAGATGGAGAAGGAATTTTCCTGTTAATTAATATAGATAAAAGAAGAGCTGTAAGAATACCTGATGATCAATATACTGCATATGGTGTAGAATTAGATGAAAAATCAGATATTAAAATTGAAAAATTAGAAAAATTACAAGAAGTAACTAGTAAAAATTTCTTTAAGGTTAGATATGGGGATATAGATTCAAATATGCATGTAAATAACGTTAGATATGTTGAGTGGGCAGTTGAATCACTTCCTTTAGAAATTGTATTGAACTATGAATTAAAAGATCTTAGTGTAGTTTTTGAAAAAGAATGTAAATATGGAGCTGAAATAATAGCATCATATGAATTAAGAGAAGATAATGACGAATTAATAGTACTACACAAAATAGAAAATGATGAAGGTACAGAACTTTCAATACTAAAAAGTAGATGGATAAAATTAAAAAACTAAACTGCTTAGCAGTTTAGTTTTTTTGTGCAATTGATTGTGCAACAGTATATCCAGAGCTCCAAGCCCATTGTAAGTTAAATCCACCACAATCACCATGAACATCTAAAATTTCACCACAAAAGTAAAGATTTGAAACAAGGTTAGATTCTAAGGTATTACAATTAATATCCTTAGTATTAACTCCACCAACAGTAACTTGAGCTTGATTAAAATCGTTAGTACCAGTACAAGTAAACTTCCATCCTTTTAATGTACTAATTAACTTTTTCTTTTCTTGCCAAGATAGTTCATAGCAAGGAATTTGAAGATTTGTAATTCCACATTCCTTTAGCAATATAGGAATTAATTTTTTATTAACTACACCAATTAATGCATTTATTACAGGTCTATGAGCAAGCAATGCAAAATGACATTCTATAAAGTCTTCTAATTCTTCTAATGTATAACTAGGCATTAAATCTACTAAAACTTCAGTTTTATTTTTATTAAATACACTTTGAGAAGCTAAAGCAGAAATTTGAAGAATAGGTGGTCCTGATATTCCATAGTCAGTAAATAATATTTCACCAAAATCCTTTTTTATAGGTTCATCATTAACTAGAAGAGTTGCATATCCATCAAATTTTATACCTGATAATGCTTTTAAGTGATTATAATCTAGTTTTAATTGAACTATGCCAGGTACTAATGCAGTAATTGAATGACCAAGAGATTTTGCTAGTTTATATCCAGTACCATCAGATCCAGTCTTTGGAGCAGTTTTTCCTCCACAAGCTAAAATAACTTTATTAGCTGTGAATAATTTATATGTTTCATTAGTTGTGGATAACTTGAAATTTTTATCCTTGTGGATATCTTTTATTTTACAACCTGTGTATAAAGGTATATTTCTATCCTCTAGTGACATTTTTAAAATATCCACAACAGAAGATGCTTGTAATGATTGTGGATAAAGTTTTCCACTTGGAAGAGCAACTATAGGAAGTCCTAAAGATAAGAAAAGATTTTTTGTATCTTCAAGTGATAATTTTTCTAAGGCACAAAATTGAAAATCTGAATTGGAACTATGATAATTAATGAATGGTGGTTTAATACAATTATTAGATATATTACATCTACCATTACCAGTAGTTAAAATCTTTTTACCAATTCTATCACTACCTTCAACTATAGCTACATCTATTCCAAAATCTTTAGCAGTAATAGCAGCAATCAATCCAGAAGCTCCACCGCCAACAATTATTAAATCATGATGCAATTTAAAACACCCCTTTCGATTAGTTTGGAGTTAGTAGTTAGGAGTCATTAGTTAATAAATAAATTCATCTGTGCTGAATTTAAAAAATATATTTTTTTAGAAACTTCATAGAAGTTGCATCATTAAATACTAAATGAAAACAACTAATTACTAACTATATATTAACTATCTTAATGTTTCGCATTATGTTCTGCAATAATAATTATGTAATTGTAGAATAATAATAAATCAATAAATTTTAGGAATACTAAAAATAGAGGTGAAATTAATGAAGGTTAAGATAATAGATTCTAATTTAGAAGATTATAATAAAGAATTTAAATTGAGAAGAATGAATTATGACCAAGTAGTAGTTAATTATCCAGGAAATTCAGGAATAAAAGTTTTTAATAAAGATTCAGTTGAATTTATTACTGAGAGTGAAATAGATGAATTTTTAATTAGCTATAGTGATTTTTTAAAAATTAAATTAAATAGAGGAATTTCAGTTACTTTATATAAAGCTATTTTAGATACTATAGAAAAAGAGTTTGAAATTGAGTTTAAAGACCTTAATTTATTACGTGATAAATATATTGTTAATAAGAGAGGAATTTGGGAAAAGGAAATTTTATGTGTAATTAATGAAATTATACCTTTAAAAATTATGGCAAGTGGACAAAATTTTAAAAAAAGTGGCTTTAACATAAAAGTGGAAGAAATAAATAAGGAAGAATTTTTTGAAATTTGTTCTTTTGAAATAAAAAAAATAAGTAAAGAAATTAAAGAAAAAGAAGAAATTTTAGCGAGATATGGTATGGCAATAGAAAAAATTAAAAAGCCTGAAAACCCAGTAAAAATGTTGGTTTAGAGGAAAAAAGAAATACATAATAAAAAATATATAAAAAAATTTTAAAAAAAGTGTTGACACTATATATATTTTTAGGTATTATAGGTAATGTGCTCGGGAGAGCGCAGCAAAACAAAAGAAACCTAGGCCCCTTGGTCAAGCGGTCAAGACACCACCCTTTCACGGTGGTAACAGGGGTTCGATTCCCCTAGGGGTCAC
>NZ_JAASHD010000051.1:0-21770 GCF_019734375.1 Clostridium sp. K04 | reverse complement strand
ACCATAAATCCTAGGCTTATAGAGTCTGGGATTTATTTTTTTTTTGCAAAAGGGGCCTCGCACTAATTATTTAGTGCGACAGCCCCTTTAAATTTATCTTGAAGCTTTTCTATATCCAGCAGATATAGCTTCTTCTTCGCTATTAAAATTAACTAAGTAATCAGAATCAGCCATATTTTCATAATCCCTTTGACCAGGGCAATGATATATTTTTGATTTAGAATTTCCTCTTATTATTATTTCTTCGGTAGATGTAGTATTGTTAGAAGAAGTTGTGTTTGAAGAATTATTTGAAGTATTGTTTGAGTTACTTGAAGAACTAGTATTAGTTATTTCTTCGCCACTAAGAGCACTATCGCCAGTAGCGTAATCTATTGTAATACCAGGTTGTACATTATATACAAACACATTAAATTCAATACCTTCTCCATTATCTTCAACAGATTTTGCTTCCATTTGAACGCCAGTAGCAACAAGATTATTGCCTTCGAATACTGGAGTTACTCTGTATAAAACATGATTATTTGTTTCTTTAATATAGTCGGCAACCATGTTTTCGTATGGAAGCATTAAAGTAGCATTAAAGTATCTTGTTCCAGTAATTAAATTTCTGTCATTTGCATTTTCAGCAGTTAATTGATATCCAATTAAGTGAGATCTGTTATAAAGGTACTTTCCTTCAACAATATCATATTTTACAGAGTGCCATCCGCTTGGTTTAACAGAACTAATAGATTCTCTTTTTTCTGTTGGCATTATATCAGTTCCTATATTTGAATATGCAACTCCACATCTACCTAAATCATCTAAAGGAGCATATTCTTCAAATGAGGTAGTCGTTAAATCTGATTCAGAAAAATTAGGTATATTATTATTTAAAATAATATAATCGTCACCAGAATATGCTGGAATATTATCAATAGTGATATTACTACTATCAGCAGTTGTATTTTGGGTAGATGAATTTGTATCATTAGAATTTTCGATTACTTGTCCATTATTGTCTGTAGAAAGATCAATAGTTATAGAACAACTAATAAGTCCACTTAAGCACAGTAAGACTCCTAGCATCATAATTAATGAGTTTTTAAATTTAAGTAATTTTTTCATTAGTGTATTCTCCTATAAATTTTTTTTGTTATTTTTTCATGGGATGATCCTTCAAATTCAGATTCATTCATTAACTCCCATGAGTTATTATTTAAATCAATATCAAAATGCAAGTCAGCAGGATAAATTCGGTTCCAGTTATAGATAACTATAGTATTAATTTTATCAATATACTTATATAATGATTTATCTTCAACTAAACAGAAGTCATTTTCATTGCATTCATTTAAAAAGTCTTCATAAACTTTAATATTTCCATCATCTATATCTTTATATAGTTTGTAAGAATAGTTATTCATGTAAAGAATTTTGGATTTAACTAATTCTTTTATATCAGATCTAAGAAGTTTATCTTGGCTTTGTCTTCTTTTATTGAACATCATTCCATTTTTATCATCTAAACAAACAATTATATTCATAGTTTCCTCCTTATATTATTTCTTGTAATATTATATCAAAAATTTAGTAGTATAGTTATAAAATATATGATATATCAAAAGGAACATTTTGGAGTGAGTTATAAAAATAAAATTTAATTGAAGGAGAGTTACATAAGTAATATCATAAAATTAAATTAGCATAATAAAGTTTAGTGGTGCAAATTAAGGAGGAAAATTTATGAATAAAGTATGTGTGCTTGGAAGTATTAATATGGATTTAGTAGTAAAAGTTAATGAGATACCAAGGATTGGAGAAACAATCCTATCAAAATCATTTGAAAAGATTGCAGGTGGAAAAGGAGCTAATCAAGCTATTGCAGCTAGGAGATGTGGAGCAGAAGTTTCTATGATAGCCAAAATAGGAAAAGATGAAAATGGTAAGATTCTTAAGAGTAAGTTAGAAGAGGATAAGATTAGTACAGAATGTGTTTTTGAAGATGAAAAGGAAGCAACAGGAATGGCTTTTATTATGGTTAATGAAAGTGGAAATAATTCAATAGTAGTTGTATCAGGATCAAATATGGCAATTAATGAAGAAGAAATAGATACTTCTATACAAAAGATTAAAGAGGCTGATATAGTTATAGCTCAATTTGAAACAGCTGAAGAAATGACATTAAAAGTATTTAAAAAAGCTAAAGAGTTAGGAAAAGTAACGATATTGAATCCAGCTCCAGCAAAGAAAATAAATGATGAGCTTTTAAAAGTTACAGATATTATAGTGCCAAATGAAACTGAAGCAGAAGTTCTCACTGGTGTTACTGTTAATAATTTAGATGAAGCTAATGAAGCAGGAAAGGTATTTTTAGAAAAAGGAGTAAAGTTTGTAGTAATTACTTTAGGTTCTAAAGGGGCAGCTGTGATAGGAAAAGATTTTTGTGAGATAGTGCCAGCATATAAGGTGAATGCTATAGATACAACCGCAGCAGGGGATAGTTTTATTGGGGGAGTAAGTTCAAAATTAGATTTTAAAAATATTAATAAAGAAAATTTAATAGATGCAGTGAGTTTTGGAAATAAGGTATCATCTATAGCAGTTCAAAGAAAAGGTGCTCAGCCTTCAATTCCTTATTTAAAAGAAGTAAAAGAAGTTTATGGAGATTATTAATTAGTTAAGGGAAAGTTAAAAAGAAGAAAATTAAGATCAAAAATATGAGTAGCGGCGAAACTATAAGTATTGAGTATTCGTTAATATAAGTTATATAAAAGGGGAATAATGGTAGAGAAATATTGTTTTAAAATAAGAAAATGTATCTGCATATAGAATAAGAAGAGTGAAACAATATAAAGGAGGTGATTTTATGAAATCAATATGGGAAGAGAACTGCAAATTTGATAAAAGAGAAGATTTAAAAGGCAATATAAAAACTGATATATTAGTTATTGGAGCTGGAATAGCAGGAATATTAACAGGTTATTTATTAAAGCAAAGTGGTAAAGAAGTAGTATTAATAGATAAGTCTGAAACTGCAAGTGGAAATACAAAATGTACTACAGCAAAGATAACATCACAACATGATTTGATTTATGATAAGTTGATAAAAGAATTTGGAGAAGAAAAAGCTAAGCAGTATGCAAGAGCTAATGAATTAGCTATAAAGAAGTATAAAGAAATTATAGATGAAAGAAAAATAAAATGTGATTTTGAAGAAGTTGATGCATATATTTATTCCTTAAATGAAATCGATAAAATAAAAGAAGAAGTAGAAGCAGCTAAAAAATTAGGAATAGATGCAGAATTCGTAGAAAAAATTAATCTTCCATTAGAAGTTAAAGGGGCTATTAAGTTTAATAACCAAGCACAATTTAATCCATTAAAATTTTTAAAAGATATTTCAAAAGATTTAGTTATATATGAAAATACTAGAGCTATAAAAATAGATGAAAACTTAGTGCATACTGATAAAGGAGATATAGAAGCAAATCATATAGTGGTAGCTACTCATTATCCAATAATGAATGCTCCAGGATATTATTTTATGAAGATGCATCAAGAAAGATCTTACGTTATAGCTTTAGAAAATGCAGATAGTATTGATGGAATGTATATAGATTATGAAAAACAAGGATATTCATTTAGAAATTATAAAGGGTTACTACTATTAGGTGGAATAAGTCAAAGAACTGGTGAAAATGAAAATGGAGGATGTTATGATGCATTAAGAAAATTTGCAAAAGAAATATATCCAAATTCAAATGAAAAGTATCACTGGTCAGCACAAGATTGTATTACAATTGATGGTATACCATATATAGGAAGATACTCTGATAGTACACCTAATATATACGTAGCTACTGGATTTAATAAATGGGGAATGACAAGTGCTATGGTATCAGCCATGATAATTTCAGATTTTATATTAGGAAATGAAAATGATTTTTCAGAAATATTTTCACCAAAAAGGTTTGATTTATCATTATCCATTAATAATATTGCTAATGACATGGTTGAAACAGCTAAGAATTTTATAGCACAAAAAATATATATTCCAAGTAGTGAAATAGAGCATATTAAGAATGGGCATGCTGGAATTGTTGAGTATAATGGTGAAAAGGTTGGAGTATATAAAAATAAAGATGGAAAAGAATTTATTGTATCAACAAAATGTGCACATCTAGGATGTCAACTTCATTGGAATGCAGATGAATTAACATGGGATTGTCCTTGCCATGGTTCAAGATTTGATTATAAAGGAAAGTTAATAGAGGGACCTGCAAATAAAGATATTGTAGAGGATTAAGAATAAAGGTAGCTATATAGAAAATATTAAAGATAAAAAAATATAATCTCCAATTATGTAAAAAAATAAAATGCATATACTAACTATATTGCAGTAATAAAACAAAGGAAGGAGATTATATATGAAAAACAAATTATCTAAACAGGCCTATGGTGGGGTACATGGAAGAGACTATGTTCCATATATAAGAGATAAATCAAAAAGTGGAACTAATATTGCTGTAATAATAATTGGAATAATATTAGCAACTATATTTGCAGCATCTACTGCATATTCAGGAATGAAATCAGGGCTAACAGTAGCTGCAGGGATTCCAGGGGCAATAATTGGTTCAATGTTTATTGGAGTATTTGCTAAGGATAAAGGAATACTTGGAAAGAATATAACACAAGGTATGTCAAGTGGCGGTGAATCAATAGCAAGTGGAATGATTTATGTATTACCTGCAATTATTTTAATAGGAAGTAATGTAACTTTTTTAGAGGGAATAAGTGTAGGGATAGGTGGTGCCTTATTTGGGATAGGAGCATTATCATTAGTATATAATTATTTGATAGTTGAAGAACATGGAAAGCTTATGTATCCAGAATCAATGGCTATATCTGAAACATTAGTAGCATCAGAAGGTGGCGGAGATGCTATTAAGTTTATGGGAATCGGATTTGGAATTAGCGGTATCATAAATGTTTTAACAGGATCATTTTTGAATTTAATTAATAACACTATTACTTATGTAGGAAGTAAATTTTATAAATGGAAGTTTTCTATAGAAGTAAATCCACTTTTACTTGGAATAGGGTTTATAGTTGGATTAGAAGTATCATTAACTATGTTTGCAGGATCATTATTATCTAATTTTGGTATTGCACCTTTAATAGGTTATTTTACTGATATGGCAGAAATGAATGCTAAAACATGGAATGATACTACAGTACTTATCAATCAAATGGATGTGAATGCTATAACAGGAAGCTATGTTAAATATATAGGAGCAGGAATGATGCTTTGTGGAGGTATAATAGGTGCTTTAAAACTTATACCCACAATAGTTGTATCTATAAAAGAAACATTAAAGGCTAGATCAAGTAATGAAGGTAGTGGAGAAAAGAGCTCTGGGGAAATGATAATACTTTTAGTTGGTATTGTAATTGCATTTGTAGCAGGATTTTTTATTTCTAATAGTATTTTAATGGCCGTAGTTGCAGCTATTGTTTCATTAATATTATCTTTATTATTTGTAATAGTTGCAGGACGTTTAACAGGAACAATAGGTACATCAAATCTTCCTGTATCAGGAATGACAATAGCTTCATTAGTAATATTAACATTAGTATTTGTTATAATGGGCTGGACAGGGCAAGCTGATAATAAATCATTATTACTATTTGCGGCATTTATGGTTGTTGCGATATCAGTAGCAGGTGGTTATAGTCAATCTCAAAAAGTTACATATGTAATTGGCGGAAGTAAAAAGGAAATGCAAAATTGCTTTGCAATAGCTAGCATAATTGGAGTTATTATTACTACAGGAACAATAATGTTATTATCTAGTCAATTAGCTGTCACAGGTGCAGATGCACCATTTGCATTACCACAAGCAAATTTAATGGCTACATTAACTTCAGGAATAATGTTAGGAAATTTACCTTGGCCTATGATTATAGTTGGAGTCGTTATGGCATTAGTTTTATTTTTATTAGATTTGCCAATAATGACTATAGCAATAGGTTTTTATTTACCAATATCAACAACAACAATAATATTAGTTGGAGCATTAATACGCGTATTTGTTGAAAAAATGAGCAAAAGTGATGAGGAAAAAGAGGTTAAAGTTTCAAATGGAATAAGTTTATCTTCAGGACTTGTTGCTGGTGGTTCTATTATTGGATTAGTAGGAATTATATTACAAGTAACAGGAGTTATAAAACCTAGAACACCGGCAGGATTTGTAGCTAGTAATATGATGGGAATAATATTATTAATTATTCTAGTTATAGCTACTACAATTCCAATTATGATGTCAAAGGTGAAGAAAAATGAAGGATAATGAAGATGTTTTAAATTTAAAATTTAGAATTTGTGATAATGTAGAATATAAAATTGATGATAATGGAAGAGTTACAATTTTTGAAAAACAAGACCATAGAATTCAAAGTTTTTTTAGAAAGTTAAAGTTCAGGATTCCTTTATATAAAGAAATAGAGTTTGATGAAATTAGCAGTGCAGTATTTCTTGATATTGATGGAAATAAAACTGTGAAACAAATAGGTGAAGATTTAGTAAAAAGATTTGGTGATAAAGTAGAACCACTATATGAAAGATTACTTATTTTTATCAATCATATTTATATAAATTGTAAATATATTGAAAAATAAGATGCTACCCTGTATAGGAAGAATATTAAGATGGTAAGCTATTTAAAAGCTTGCCATTTTTTAGTGGGAATATGTAAAAAATATTCAATTTATGGTAAAAACTATTGACTTAGAGTAAGCTACAAGTTGTATACTTAAAGGTAAGAAAAATACTATAGGGGTATGTGAGATGTTAAATACAAATGTAGATTTATTAAAAGGGAAAATTCTTAAATCATTAATAATTTTTGCAATACCATTATTCATTTCAAATTTATTTCAACAATTATATAATACTGTAGATATAATGATTGTAGGAAATTTTTTAGGAGATACATCATTAGCTGCAATAGGGGCAAGCTCTGCAGTATATGAATTATTAATTGGTTTTGCATTAGGTATAGGTAATGGACTAAGTATGGTAGCAGCAAGAAGTTATGGAGCAAATGACACTAAACTACTAAGAAAATCAGTGGCAGGATCAATTGTTATAGGATTTTTTATCACTGTAATAATTATGGTTATTTCTCAATTATTTTTAATGCCATTATTAAGATTACTAAATACACCATCAAACATAATAGAGGAATCATATTCTTATATTTCAACAATTACATTATTTGTAGGAGTTATGTTTGCATATAACTTATGTGCAGGTTTATTAAGAGCTATAGGAAATAGCTTTATGCCATTAGTATTTCTTGTAATATCATCTTTATTAAACATAGGATTGGATATATTATTTATTACACAATTTAATATGGGAATTAAAGGAGCAGCAGTTGCAACAATTATATCTCAAGGTATTTCTGTTGTATTATGTATTTCATATATATATTCAAAAAGTAAAATCCTTATTCCAAAGAAGAAACATTTTGCTGTTGGAAAGGAGCTATATAGAGAACTGTTAGGACAAGGCCTTTCTATGGGATTTATGATGGCAATTGTATCTACAGGAACTGTTATTTTACAAAGTGCTATAAATGGACTTGGGTATTTAACTATTGCTGGACATACTGCTGCCAGAAAGCTTAATAGCTTTTGCATTATGCCAATAGTAGCGGTAGCGCATTCAGTTTCTACATTTGTTTCTCAAAATAAAGGTGCGGATCAAGGGGATAGAATTAGAAAGTCAGTATATTATTCTAATTTAATAGCTATTGCATGGGGAGTTATAATAACAGGAGTTTTATTTTTTGCAGCGCCTATGTTAGTTAAATTATTATCTGGTTCTAGTGAGAATATAGTTATAAGTAATGGTGCAAGGTATTTAAGAATAAATGCACCTTTTTATGGAGTATTAGGAATATTATTTAATTTGAGATATTCATTACAAGGATTAGGTAAGAAAGTTGTTCCATTAGTATCTAGTATTATTGAATTCTTTGGAAAGATTATATTTGTTATATTAGTTATTCCAAGTATGGGATACTTAGGGGTTATACTTTGTGAGCCAATTATTTGGTGTTTTATGACTGCACAACTTATATATGCGTTTTATAGAAATCCTTATATTAAGAAATTTAAAGTAAATAAAGAAATTAATATTGCATAAGAGGTATTTGGTATTAGTGAAATGTTTAAAGGAGTATTTTTTGATACTCCTTTTAATTTGACATTAGTAATATTACATATTATTAAGATAAATAAATATCTAGGTAGAAGAAAATAATTACTTTATTCTATTAACAGCCTTTATAAGTTGTTCAAGCTTTTCAGTAGAAGTGATTCTTTCATTACATTCTAAACTATTTAAACATACATAAAAACCTAGGGATTTATAGTCATCTTGGCTTTGGGGTTTACAAATTGGAGAAACAAATGCAACTTCACTTTCAGAGCCTATATGGTTACAAAGAGTGCAGATATTAGTACTATTTCTTTTTGAAGAAGTAAGCCTACAAGCCATTCCTAATAGTTTACCATCCATATTATAAGTTATAAGAAGTTTTCTAGTCGATTCATCAATCCAACCTAAATATACTAGTTTTGAGTCTTGTATACTTAAATCAGGAAGTTTAAGCTTCTTTTCCTTTTTAAATACTTTATTAATTTCAGAACCTGTAATAGTAGGCATTCCATATACATATTGATTTAAATCCTTTAAGTAAGTAGATATATCCAAAGGATCAGTTACTTTACTTATATTAAGGATTTCTTTTTGTTCTTCTGATAAATTACTAAAAAATGATAAAATTTTATCTTGAGTACAAATTTTAGTAGTTTCAACGATATTAGGATCAATACAGTTTCTAAAAGCATTATTTAAATCAAATAAGCAGTTTTTTATATAATTATATTCTTGTTTTTTTATAAAAGTATCCATAAAAATACACCTCATTTTTAGAAAATCAAATTTATACTATGTAGTATTGACTATAATTTTATTATTAACTAACAAATAAAAAGATGATTATTTGTACATATTAATGAAGGTAAAATAATCATCTTAATTTCAATTACTAAAACATTCATTGAAATATAACAATGAAAGAATAGCATACTTTAAAACAAGTATTCAATCTAATAAATGCTTCTGTATTAATTATGAGCATAATTGTTTTTGTTTATTTATAATTCTTCTAATACTTTTTTCTGACAAAAAATATTCTTTAGTTAACTCATCTATGGTATTGCCTTTAAGGTATTTTCTATATATTTCCTTATTTCTTATCTCAAGACTATCTTTTATACCACTTTTTTCTCCCCAGGATTTATGATTTTCGCACTTTCTTGGGATATAAATATATTCTCCATCTATATACTCTTGGATAATCTCAAGAATTTCTACAGGTAACACATCTGTTGCTTTAATATATTTCATTTCCTTACTCCTTAATTTTAAATAATTAAAATATAAAGCAAAGAATACTAAAGGCTATGTGTTACAGAACCTAAAATAATGTCTCAGCTATTTTAATAACTGCTTAGGCTCCAAACAAAGCATAGCTGACCTTTGTGTAGTCTTTGCAAGGAGCAAGCAGGTTTAAAAATGAATGTATCATAATATACTTTCATTAAAAACACCTCCTATAATATTTAAATTATATCATATTCATATTCATAAATTAAAATATTTTAAATAAAAAATTTTATAATTAGAAATTTAATATTTTTGGATTCAAGTAAAGAAGTATATGAATAGTATAAAAAGAGAGTATTATATAAAATTTTTAAAGGGGGTAATATATGATAAATATAATGATTATTTGTGGGTTGGTATTACTAATAAGTATAACTTCCACCAAAATATTATATAAGTTCGGGGTACCGATTCTTTTAATATTTATAATGTTAGGAATGCTATTTGGATCAGATGGAATTGTAGGAATATATTTTAATGATTATCAATTAACTAATAAAATAGCTACTGTAGCGTTGATATTCATTATGTTTTTTGGAGGATTTGGAACTAATTGGAGTATGGCTAAACCTGTTGCAATACCATCAATTCTTTTATCAACATTAGGAGTTGTTTTTACAGCTGGATTAACAGGAGTGTTTTGCTTTTTAGTATTTAAAACAACATTATTAGAGGGGTTACTTATAGGTTCAATAGTTGGATCGACGGATGCAGCATCAGTATTTGCTATTTTAAGATCTCAAAGATTAAATCTTAAGGGATCAATTGCATCCATGTTGGAGTTAGAAAGTGGTAGCAATGATCCTTGTGCATATATGCTTACAACAATTGTATTAGGAATAATGTCTAATAGTAATAATGGAAATATATTTATTATGGTATTAAGTCAAATTTTACTTGGCGGGATGGTAGCGGTGGTTTTAGCTAAATTATCTATTTATTTATTGAGACATTTTAAGTTTGAAATAGAAGGATTTTATCCTATTTTTATGACTGCCATAGCAGTACTAGCTTATTCATTAAGTGAATATTTAGGCGGAAATGGATATTTATGTGTTTATATTACTGGAATAATCATAGGAAATGCTAAGATACCACATAAAAAAAGTATATTTCAGTTTTTGGATGGAATCTCATGGCTTATGCAAATTATGTTATTCTTCTTGTTGGGATTATTAGCATTCCCATCTAAGATACCATTAGTAATTGGAAAAGGAATATTAATATCAATATTCATGATTTTAGTGGCAAGACCAGTAGCTATATTTAGTATATTATATTGGTTTAAGGTACCAATAAAACAACAGATATTTATAGCATGGGTAGGGATAAGAGGCGCAGCATCCATAGTTTTTGCAATATTTGCTGAGACATATGGAGTTTCAATGAATAATGATATTTTTCATATAATATTTTTTATAGCGTTATTTTCTGTAGTTGTTCAAGGAACAATTACTCCTAAATTGGCTAAAAAACTAGATTTAATAGATAATGAAGAGTCTGTATTTAAGACTTTTAATGATTACAAAGAAGATAAAAGTACAAGCCTTGTAGAATTTACAATCGATGAGCATAATATTATTGCAAATAAAACTATAATGGATGCTAATATACCTGAAGATATTCTTGTAGTAATGATAAAAAGGAATGGGGATGTATTTGTACCAAATGGATCTACAGAAGTTCTACCAGGAGATATATTAGTTTTATCGGGAAATAAACTTAAACATTTTAATGAATATCATGAAGATAAGAGCACAACACTAACCGAATTTTCAGTTGAGGAGAATAGTAGTTTAATAAATAAATCTATAAAAGATGCAAATATTCCTGACGATGTTTTAATAGTAATGATAAAAAGAAAAGGAGAGGTATTAGTTCCTAATGGAAATACGATAATTCTACCAGAGGATATATTAGTTGTAACATCAAATAATATGAGTGAAGTAGAAGAGTTATTAAGTGTATAAGTTATAAAAAAATTCACCGTAATATTTTTTATTTATGGTGAATTTTTATATTAATTAACAATTAAGCTTGATATAAAGAAGTATATTAGTATAAAAATTTAGCTTTTTATTTATTATGTATTTATGTAAGATATATAAGTAAATTATTACAAGAGGAGGAGCATAATATCAATATGGAATTAATTATGTTAGGAACAGGTTCAGCAATGGTAACAAAATGTTACAATACTTGTTTTGCTTTAAGAAGAGAGGAAGAATATTTTCTAGTAGATGCAGGTGGGGGAAATGGTATATTATCACAGTTAGAAAAGGCAGAAATTGATTATAAAAATATTAAAGGAATGTTTATTACTCATGGACATACAGATCATATAATTGGAGCAATATGGATAATAAGAAAATATGCTGCATTAATGAATGAAGGAAAATATAAAGGAGAATTTAATATTTTTGGACATAGTGAAGTTGTTAATATTTTAAATACCCTAAGTAATATGATGTTAACTAAAAAATTATTAAAATATATTGGTAATGGAATAAACATTCATGAGGTATGTCATGGAGATAGAATAGATGTAATAGGAATGAATATAGAATTTTTTGATATTGAGTCTACTAAGGATAAACAATTTGGATTTAAAGCAATTCTTCCAAATCAAAAGAAACTAGTTTGTCTTGGTGATGAACCTTATAAGGAGATTTCAAAGGAGTATGTTAAAAATTGTGATTGGCTACTTTCAGAAGCTTTTTGCTTATATGAAGATAGAGAAATATTTAAGCCTTATGAAAAAAATCATAGTACTCCTATTGAAGCTGGAAAACTTGCAAAAGAACTTAATGTAAAAAATTTAGTTTTATATCATACAGAAGATAAGAGGCTTCCAGAGCGTAAAAAACTTTATAGTAAAGAAGCAAAAACAGTTTATGATGGACAAGTATTTGTTCCAGATGATTTGGAAAGAATAGAACTTAAATAATAAATAAAAAATGATGCTCAAAATATTGAACATCATTTTTTATATTTTAAATCATAATAACTATAAGTTATAAAGAAGTTATTTTAATTTAGCATCTAATTCATTTGAAATTGCAAGATTATAAATATATGCATTGTTTACTTCATTTATAAAGTCTACTTTCATTTCATCAGATAAATTAATATCAGCTAACATATTATGATACTTCATAACATATCCTCTTAAATCATTAATTTCAGGGAATTGATAGTAGTTTAGTCCTTCATTAGATATTTTATAGCTTGTACTTAATAATGAAAGGAATGTTCTTCCTCCAAATAAATCAGCTAAGAATCTAGTGTAAGCATATGCAACGACTAGCTCTGGTTTAGTCTCAGATAATTCTTCAATTTTTGCAACACAAGCTTCAGTAGAAGCTAATAATTTCATAGAATTTAATTTATCTCCTAATAAGAAGTTTAAATCCTTTCTCATAAGTTCAGAACGGTATAATTCTTTTGTTACAAAAGGTTTTACAACATCATTATTTTCATTTTTATCTAATGCATTTTCAATAGCTTTATACATTTTTTCTAAGTTGTAAATATACTCAGCATACCCATCTACTGATGCAGTTCCATCTACTAGTTTTTTGATATAGCCTGTATTTTCAGCAGCGCTATGTAATAAAGATGTCTTTTCTCTTATATCCATCATAAATTTCATTTTTATCACCTCATGTTTATATAAATCAATTAATGATAATATATATCAATAGATAATAATTATCAAATAGTGTAATGAGAGGTGAAAGTTTAATTCTTAGTAAAATGGTATGAATTACTTTAATTTTCTCCAAATTTCATAATATTTCATTATGAATATAATCAATGAAAGTAAAAAAAGCCAGAAAGGTATCTGGCTTTTAATATGTTTTTTTGTTAGTTTAAAAATTATAAATTATATAATTTCTTTTATAAATTTGATTTAATAGTAATAACTTTTAATTAAATAGTTGTAACTTCTTTTATAAATTTCTTGTTAATTTGTATACTGCATCAGCAGATTTTGCAACAGCAGGAGAGTGAGTTACTAATATTATGCACTTTCCTTCTTTAGATAACATATGGAATATATCCATAATTTCATCTTGTGTTTTTCCATCAAGATTTCCTGTTGGTTCATCAGCTAAAATTATTTGAGGATCATAAGATAATGCACGAGCAATAGCTACACGTTGCTGTTGACCACCAGATAATTTTAATACTCTACGATTAGCTTCTTCTTCATTTAATCCAACCTTTTTTAACATTTCTATGGCAGTTTCCTTTTTATTATCAAATTTCTTTCCAGAAATGTTCATAGATAAAACTACATTTTCAAGAGCAGTTAAATGAGTAAGTAAATTAAAGCTTTGGAATACTACACCAACATGATTGCTACGAAATTTATATTTATCAATTTTATTAATATCTTCACCATTTAGATATATCTTGCCACTAGTTGGTTTAGCAAGGCTAGAAAGAATTGATAAAAGAGTAGTTTTACCAGCACCAGATTGACCTACAATTGCATATATTTTTCCTTTTTCAAATTCAAAGTTTATATCTTTTAAAACCTGTTTTTTATTACCATCATATTGATAGCATATATTTTCTAATTTTAAAATACTCATTGTATTATCCTCCTAAGATCTGCTTGATAAAATTTTCAATGGTTCATATCTCATAATTGAAATTAATGCAGCCAAACCAGAGATAATAGTAAGCAAAATACCAACAGCTATTAATTGAAGAACAACTGTTAAGTTTGTTGCGCTAGATATAGAGTCAATATAAGATATTGATGTAGTACCTGGCCTAGATCCTGGCATTTTATTTGATCCTACATTAACATTAGTGTCTTTTGAGAATCCAAAGTTTTCATTTATAGCATTAAAAGAAGCTTCAGCACTTTCAATTTGATTTGCAAGTAATGAATTTGTAACTGGAACAGATATGGCACTACCTATAGATGTACCAATTACTATAGCAATTAAAGTTACTGCAAATAATTCAGTAATAAATTGTGTAGCAACTTTATGTTTTTTCATTCCTATTGCAGTAAGAACTCCAATCTCATATTTTCTTTCGCGTAGGTTAAAAATGTTAAATACAACAAGGATAATTCCACCAATAGCAAGTACTATTAAAAAGAACCAACCAGCCATAGTACTTAATGTATTTAGAGGTGTTAAACTGTTTTCGTAAGCTGAAAGATCAGTAGATGAAACAATATAATCAGTACTTAGTCCATAATCATAAATTTTTTCAGCAAAGTTGTAATAATTATCAGAGTTTGCAAAAGTATAAGTAAAGTTTAATTGACTAGTTAATGCCGTAGATGTTTCATTAACACTGTCGTTAGTTTCAGCATTTTCAATAGCTTTAGATGAAGTAATTATAGAATTTAATGCATTGTAACTCATATAAATATTATTTGCTGGATCTGACATAGCAAAAGTTTGGTTACCTTCTGAAGATGCACTATTTGTATATATACCTGAAATAGTTAAACTATAAGTTTCATCTTCGTTATTTGGATTTACTAGTGTAATTGTATCTCCTACAAGCAATTCATTATACATAGCTAATTCGTCACTGATAACACAAACTAAATCACTAGATTCTTCATCAAACATTTGACCATCTGAAATAGAGTAAGTTCCATCCTCTCCAAATAAAGAAATCATAGCATCATATGAAGAGCATCCAGTAATAGAGAAATCACCTTGAACCACAAATGGGAATTTATTTCCAGATCCCCTCATGGTACTAGTTCCTTGATCTAAACCAGTATAAGGTTGAGTTGTTGTAGATTCATCTTCATCTTCAGATGTGGTCGAACCATAGGGTAATAAATCATCATTTGCATTTAATGATGCAGTGATAGTGTAATAATAAGAATCACCTTCATTTTCAGCTTCAGCATAGTTTAAATAATCCTCAAGAGATAATGTTGTACCAGCTAAACTTGAAATATCAAAGTTACCCTTACCACCTTGTCCTGAAGCTTGCATATTAGACATAGCTTTAGAACGATCATAAGATATTTGTGCTGTAATTGTTAAAGAATCTAATGTATCTTCTTTAGCTGTTTCAGCAGCCTGTCTAATAGATAATGCGACACAAGAAGCAGTTGCAATGACAAGAACTATAACACCAATTAAAATGTTACGGGCTTTGTTTCTAGCAATACTTTTAAAAGCATTTTTTATTATATACATTTAATTTCCTCCTATAGATGTTTTTTTACTTCACATAAAGTATATAAATTCAAACTAAATTGAAACTAAATGTATAAGTGAATAATATGTGAAGTTTACTTTAAGGTTAGATTAAGTTAGAAATGGTATATTTAAATTAATAAGGAGATATTAAAGAGTTATATAAAAGAGTTATATAAAAGAGTTATATAAAAAGTAAAATATATTTAAATAAAAAAAGGAGATAAATATGAGACTTTTAATTGCAGAAGATGATAGGGATATATCAAAAGCTTTAGTTATGATATTAGAAAAAAATAATTATAGTGTAGATTCAGTTTTTAATGGGAAAGAAGCATATGAATATGCTGTTTCAGATAACTATGATGGTATAATTTTAGACATTATGATGCCAGAGTTAGATGGAATAGAAGTATTAACTAAGTTAAGAAGTGAAAGAATATCAACACCTATATTGTTATTAACAGCAAAAGCTGAAGTAGATGACAGAGTAGCTGGATTAGATGCAGGAGCAGATGATTATTTAGCAAAGCCTTTTGCTATATCAGAGCTTCTGGCTAGATTAAGGGCAATGCTTAGAAGAAAGGGGGAGTTTCAACCCGATATATTAGAGTTTAAATCTGTAACATTAAATAAAGCAACTTATGAACTAGGATATAACGATAAATATGTGAGATTAGCTAGTAGAGAGTTTCAAATGCTTGAAATGCTTATGAAGATGCCAGGCCAAGTAATACCTACAGATCAATTTATGGATAAGATTTGGGGCTGGGATTCTGAGGTGGAAGTAAGTATAGTATGGGTATATATATCTAATTTACGTAAAAAATTTGCGACAATACAAGCGCCTATTGAAATACATACAATACGTGGAGTTGGATATTGTATGGGGGCTAAAGATGATTAAAAAGCTTAGAAAAAAGTTTATAATGGTCACTGCAATGGCCTTATTGGGTGTAATTGCAATTTTAATGACTTCAATTAATGTGATATATATTTTTAAAAGTGAAAAGAATTTAAATCATATATTAAATATAATAATCGAAAATGGCGGTAGATTATCAATTACTGATAAAGGATTTATTCCTAAAAAAGAATTAAGTGATACCATGACAAACCATAATTTTTGGGGAGGAAAGTATAGTGGAAATAGAGAGATTGCTTTTACAACAAGGTTTTGTGTTATAGACCTAGATGTTAATAAGCAAATAATTAATATTTATTCAGATAAAATTTCGGCTATTTCAGATGATGAAATTAAAGAGTATACGGAAAAAATATTAAAAAAGAATAAGTTAAGTGGGTGGATTAATGAATATAAGTATAAATTAAGTGAAAGTAATGATGGTTATATGTTAGTAATATTAGATGGATCAATGGCAAAACAATCAAATTGGTCTATATTTACTACATCTATATTAGTATCAACTATTAGCTATTTAATAGTTTTATTTATAATAGCATTGTTTTCTAAAAGAGCGATTAAGCCAATTGCAGAAAGTTATGAAAAGCAAAAGCAATTTATTACTGATGCAAGTCATGAGTTAAAAACACCACTTACTATTATTTCAGCAAATTCAGAAATTTTAGAAATCACATATGGAAATGATGAGTGGATTGAAGGAATAGAAAAGCAAGCAGAAAGAATGCGTGATTTAGTAAATAATTTAGTTGTGTTAACAAAGATGGATGAAGAGAAGCAAACTATTATTTACAAGGAATTTAATTTTAGTGATGCAGTTTATGACACTACTATGGCTTTTGAAGGCTTATGTAAGAAGAATAAAAAGAAATTACATATAGATATTGATTCAGATATAAGTATGAAGGGAGATGAATCTGAATTTCGTAAGTTGATATCAATATTATTAGACAATGCAGTTAAGTATTGTGATGAAAATGGTAATATTTATGTTAGATTGAAAAAAGAAAAACATATTGTTATGAGCGTAAGAAATTCTTATAAAGATGTAAGTAACATTGAATTAAATAGGTTATTCGATCGTTTTTATAGAGTTGATAAAGCTAGAACTAGAAATGGTAGTTATGGTTTAGGTCTTGCAATTGCTCAAGCGATTATTGATAGGCATAAAGGAAAGATTAAGGTTATGAATATTGATGATAAAATGATAGAGTTTGAAGTTAAATTATAATATTAAGATTACTGAAATTATAATAAGTCCAGTAATTTTCCAGTAAAATATAGACAAACTTTCTATAGTTAGATATACTGAGTAAGTTGTTAAATATAATGATAATAAGTAATATTGGTTAAAAATAGTTTTCTTAATAATCTATTTTTATTAAAAAGGAAGTTAGGTGAAAATCCTACACAGTGCCGCTACTGTAATTAGGGAGTAGTAATTCAATATGCCATTGAACATAAATTATGTTTGAGAAGGTGAATTAGTATGATGATCTTTAAGTCAGGAGACTTGCCAGTATTATAATATCGATACTCTTCGGTAAAAGAGTGATATTAATAAGATTAAATATCAAATCGTAAGATTTTAAGTTTCATCTATAGGGGAAATATGTAATTTAATTAATCGAACTTAACTGAAACTCCAAAAGTGAATTGTTAAATATGTAATTTAGTTTTTACAGTATAAATTCAGATTTGGAAAGTTGAGGTTATACACCGTAGGCTTATTCTATATATGAGAATGAGATTAAAGAGTATCCTTATATCTTTATATTAAAATAGCAAAATATAAATAGATAAAGGGAGAAAAAAATGAAAAAATTAAAAAAACTAACAACACTTCTATTAAGCGTAATGCTTATCGTAGGACTTGTTTCTTGTGGGACAAGTAAGCAATTATCATCCAATGAAAATTCTAATGTACAATCTCAAGAAAATAATGACTCACATTATCCAGTAACAATAACAACTTATAATTATTTAAAAGAGCCTGTTGAGATAACTTTTGATAAGGCACCGGAAAGAGTAGTAGCTATTTATCAAAATTCTATAGAAACTTTGTTAGCTTTAGGATTAGAAGATAAAATAGTTGCAGCAGCAGGTTTAGATCATGACGTTAAAGATGAGTATAAAGATGCTTTTAGTAAAGTAAATTATTTAGAGGATTTTACTCCATCAAAAGAAACAATAATAATGGAAAAACCAGATTTTATATTAAGTTGGTATTCTATATTTGATGATAAAAGATTAGGGGATATTTACTATTGGAATGAAAATGGTGTAAATACGTATATGTCATTAAATAGTGGTGTAGTATCAGAAAGAACTATAGAAAATGAAATAAATGATATATTAAATTTAGGAAAGATTTTTAATGTAGAAGAAAAAGCTCAAGCTTTAGTAGATGAGATTACATCAACTGTAAGTGAGGTTTCTTCAAAAGTAAGTAATGAAGAAAAGCAAAGTGCTATGGTAATAGAGTTTTATGATGATGAAATATACACATATGGTTCTAAAACTTTAGCTGGAGATATGGTAACAAAATTAGGAGCAGAACTTTTAAATCCAGAGGGTGGAAATATAGGGGCAGAAGATTTAATTAAATTAAATCCAGATTGTATTTTTGTTTCTTACATGGATAGAGGAAATGAAAATGTTCCAGTTGAAGAAATAAACAAGATATTAGAAAATCCAGCATTTGCAAGCCTTTCAGCAGTTAAAAACAAAAGAGTTTATTCTATACCATTAGGTGATATGTATTCTAGTGGAATAAGAACTATAGATGGTATAAATACTTTTGCAAATGGATTATATGAAAATGAGAAATAAGTTTTTTAAAGAAGTTCCTATATATATAGGGGCTTCTGTCATACTATTAGTTATACTTTTTTTATCAATAGGCTTTGCTGTTACAATTGGATCTGTTGATATTAGTATAAAAGAGGTTTATCAAGTTATACTATATAAATTATTGAATATTGGAGATTCATCTATTGGGACAGGTGCTGTGGCAGATGTAGTATGGCTTATAAGAATGCCAAGAATAGTGTTAGCTATAGCCGTTGGAGTAGGATTATCAGTAGTTGGTATTGTAATGCAAGCAATAGTTAAAAATCCATTAGCAGATCCATATATATTAGGAGTTTCTTCTGGGGCTTCTTTAGGAGCAACACTTGCAGTAGTATTAGGTATAGGAAGTTCATTTGGAAGCAACTCACTTGGAATTATGGGGTTCATAGGAGCCTTTGGAGTTTCTATATTAGTTTTGATTATATCTAATATAGGGGGAAGAAGTAACTCTATAAAACTGCTTTTAGCAGGAATGGCATTAAGTTCTGTTTGTAGTTCTTTTTCAAGTTTTTTGGTTTATATATCAGATGATTCACAAAAATTAAAGACTATAACATTTTGGTTAATGGGAAGTTTGGCTGGAGCAAAGTGGAATGAAATAGTGATTATAATGCCTATTATAATTTTAGGAGTAATATTTTTTATGACTCAATATAGGACTTTAAACTTAATGTTATTAGGAGATGAAGTATCAATTACACTAGGTACTGATTTGCATAAATTTAGGATTATATATTTAGTAATCACTTCTTTGATGATTGGACTATTAGTTTATGTATCTGGAATGATTGGATTTGTAGGTCTTATAATTCCGCATATAGTAAGAATGATTTTTGGAACTGATCATAAGAAGATAATACCAATATCAGCTTTATTAGGAGCTATAATTTTAATATGGGCAGATGTACTTTCTAGAGCATTAATAAAAGGTACTGAAATACCAATAGGAATAGTTATATCGATAATAGGTTCACCTTTATTTGTATGGCTTATGATTAAAAAGAATTATGGGTTTGGTGGTAGTAAGTAAATGAATATAAAAACTGAAAATATAAATGTTACTTTAGAGAAAAATAGTATATTAAAAGGCATTAATATAGAGGTAGATAATAAGGAAGTCGTGGGAATAATTGGACCTAATGGAAGTGGAAAATCTACTCTTTTAAAGTGTATATATAGAATATTAAAACCAAGTGAAGGTGTAATAAAGTTAGATGGTATTGATATGAAAAATATATCTATAAAAGAAAGCTCTAAAAAACTATCTGTATTATCTCAACATAATAATTATAATTTTGATTTTACTGTTAAAGAAATTGTTTTAATGGGAAGAGCACCTTATAAGAAGTTTATGGAGCGAGATAATAAAGAAGATTATGACATAGTAAATGATGCTTTAGAAAAGGTTGATATGCTAGAGTTTAAAGATAGAAGCTTTCAAAGTTTATCAGGTGGGGAACAACAAAGAGTAATACTTGCAAGAGCATTAGCACAAAAGCCTAAGTGTTTGATATTAGATGAACCAACAAATCATTTAGATATAAAATATCAATTGCAGCTTATGAGAATAGTTAAAAGCCTAAATATAGAAGTTATTGCAGCTATTCATGATTTAAATATTGCAGCAATGTATTGTGATAAAATATATGTTTTGAAGGACGGTAAAATTGTTAAATTTGGTAAGACAAATGAAGTGCTTACAAAGAAGCTTATAAAGGATGTTTATGAAGTAGATGCAGATGTTATTGTAAATCAAGGCATGGTTCATATTTCTTATATCAGTTAGATGAATAATATCTTTTTGATAAAATTTATATAATCTATGATAAATGGAGGTAACGATGGGAATAGCAATTATGTCTTGTAGAAAGTTAATTAATAAATGTACTGGAACAGGATGTTTTAGAGCATATTATGAAAATATTGATTCCTTCTCTATATATAAAGAAAAAAATGATATACTAATGAGTTTTTTTAATTGTATAGGGTGTAAAGAAACAATATATGAAGATGAGAACTGGAAACATAAGATTAAACAGTTAAAGAATTCAGGAGTTGATACTATACATATAGCACGATGTATAGAAGTAGAATGTGATGATTATAGTAAGCATGAAAAAGTATTGATAAAGGAAGGGTTTAATGTAGTTAAAGAAACTCATAAATAAATTAAATATTGATAAAGTAATATGAGGAATAAGCTTTAGAATAAATAATATAAATGGGGCTGTCGCACTAAATAATTAGTGCGAGGCCCCTTTTGCAAAAAAAAAAATAAATCCCAGACTCTATAAGC
>NZ_JAASHD010000050.1:0-22689 GCF_019734375.1 Clostridium sp. K04 | reverse complement strand
GGTATTATTTAGTATCGCAAACTTATTGTATTTCCTTAGGTTGAGAAGAGCAATGTTCATATAACTTAACAGATCGTTATATATACCTAGGAGGAAGTTATGAAAAGACAAAAATCAAGAGAAAAAGCAATGGAACTGCTTTTTAGTATGGAATTAAGTAAAAATACTTACGAGGAAACAATAGAAACATTCATAGAAGATTATGAAATGGATTTAAAAACTATAGATGTTGATTACATAAAAAATGTTGTAAAAGTTGTTACTGACAATTTAGAAGATATTGATAGCAGAATAGTTAATGCGTTAGTGAACTGGAAATTAGATAGAGTTTCAAAAGTTAATTTAACAATATTAAGATTAGCTGTAGGTGAAATGTTATTTGTTGACGATGTACCAGGTAGTGTAGCAATTAACGAAGCTGTAGAATTAACTAAAAAGTATTCAGATGAAAAGAGTACATCTTTCGTAAATGGAGTTTTAGATAAAGTATTAAAAACTTTAGAGTAATAATTAATAAACTGGAGGGGCAAAAATGGGTAAAAGAATAGATGGCAAAGAAATAGCTTTAGAAATAAAAGAGGAAATTAAAGAGTTTGTAAATAAGAGAAAAGAAAACAATTTAAATGTTCCTAAGGTAGCATCTATATTAGTTGGAAATGATGGAGGATCTTTATTTTATTTAAATAATCAAGAAAAGGTAGCAACATCATTAGGAATGGAATTTGAAAAAGTTCATTTAAATGAAGAAGTAACAGAAGAAGAATTAATTAATAAGATAGATAAATTAAATAATGATAATACTGTTAGTGGAATAATTCTTCAATTACCATTACCAAAACATATAGATGAAAAGAAAGTTATATCAGCTATATCTCCTAAGAAGGATGTTGATTGTTTAACATTTGTTAATCAAGGAAAGCTATATATGGGAGAAGATACTTTTATGCCATGTACGCCTAAATCGGTATTAACAATTTTAAAAAGCTTAAATATTAATTTAGAAGGTATGGAAGTTGTTGTTATTGGAAGAAGTAATATTGTTGGTAAGCCAGCTGGAGCATTATTACTTAAGGAAAATTGTACAGTAACAATGTGCCATTCAAGAACTAAAAATTTAAGGGAAGTATGTAAAAGAGCAGACATTTTAGTTGTTGCAATTGGAAAGGCAAAGTTTGTAGATGAAAGCTTTGTAAAAGATGGAGCTATAGTAATAGACGTAGGAACAAACTCTGTTGAAGGAAAGATTACAGGGGATGTAGATTTTGATAAAGTTATTGATGTAGCTTCATTTGTTACTCCAGTTCCTGGCGGTGTAGGCGCGCTTACTACTACCTTACTTATGAAAAATGCATGTGAGGCTATAGAAAAGTATGAAGATTAAAACCTTAACGGTATCTGAAGTTAATAATTATATAAAAAAAATATTAGATAATGATTTTATATTAAATAATCTTTCAGTTAGGGGAGAAATTTCTAATTTAAAATATCACTCAAGTGGTCATATTTATTTTTCATTAAAAGATGATAATAGCAAAATTAACTGTATTATGTTCAAAAGCAAAAGCTATGATTTAGATTTTGTTCTTAAAGAAGGTATGGCTGTAATAGTTTCTGGTAGAGCTTCTGTTTACTCTGCTAATGGAACTTTTCAGTTATACTGTGATAGAATTGAACAAGAAGGACTAGGTGAGCTTCACATAAAGTTTGAAAAGCTAAAAGAAAAATTAAGTAGGGAGGGGTATTTTGATGAAGAACTTAAAAAACCCCTTCCTAAAAATCCTTATAGAATCGGAGTAGTTACATCAGAAACTGGTGCAGCTATATGTGATATAATAAATGTTATACGAAGAAGAAATAGTAAAGTAGATATTGTTCTTTATCCAGCATTAGTGCAAGGAGAAGGGGCTTATAAAACTGTAATTGATGGGATTGAATATTTTAATAAGACTAAGAGTGTAGAAGTTATAATCATAGGAAGAGGCGGAGGATCGCTTGAAGAATTATGGAATTTCAATGAAGAAGCCTTAGCTTATGCAATCCATAAATCAAATTTACCTATAGTTTCAGCAGTAGGTCATGAGGTAGATTTTACAATATCTGATTTTGTATCAGATTTTAGAGCTGCTACACCTTCACAAGCAGCAGAGGTAGTTGTACCTTTAGAAAGAGAATTATATAGGGAAATTAATGAATTTGAAAATAAATTAAACTTTATTATAGATAGTAAATTATCTAGTGAAAAAAGAAAACTTATGAATTTAGAAAAAGTTTTAAGTTTAAATTCACCAAGTAGCAAAATAGCTAATGCATATATAGAAATAGATAATTTAAAAGAAAAAATAGAAAAAATTATAGCATTTAAAATAAAGAGCAATAAAGAAAAAATATTTTCACTTAATAATGTATTAAATGCTCATAATCCAATAAATATATTAAGAAAAGGATATGCTATAATAGAAGATGAAAATGGAAAGATAATAAAAAGTAAAGATTTCTTTAGTGAAGATAAAGAAATTAAAATTTCTATGGAAGATGGATACGTTATAGGGAATTTTGTTCCAATAGAAAAAGGGGGAAATTGTCATGGCCAAGAAAGAAAGTTATAATGAGATGATAGAAAACTTAGAAGGCATTTTATCAACTTTAGAAAATGATGAATTAAGTTTAGAAGAAGCTATGAAGGAATATGAAAAAGGAAGCAAAATAGTAAATAAACTATATAAAACCCTAGATACTTTAGAAGGGAAATTTCTAACTATTAAAGAAAATTCTGAAGTTGTGAGGGAAAATGATGTTTAGTGAAATGAAAAAGGAAGTTAATACTTTTCTATTAAATTATTTTGAAAATAAAGGTAGTTTTAATAAAGTAATTTATGATTCAGCTAGTTATAGTCTTAATATTGGTGGAAAAAGAATCAGACCTTTACTTATGTTGCTAACTTATAATATGTATAAAGAAAATTGGAGAGAAATATTAGAATTCTCTAGTGCAATAGAAATGATTCATACATATTCATTAATTCATGATGATTTACCTTGTATGGATAATGATGATTTAAGAAGAGGAAAGCCAACCAATCATAAGGTATATGGTGAGGATATTGCTGTATTAGCAGGAGATGCTTTATTGAATGAAGCAATGAATGTAATGATGAAATTTTCATTAAATCATGGTAGAGAGGCATTAGTGGCATCTCAAAAGATAGCAGAAGCTGCGGGTGCAGAAGGAATGATTGGTGGTCAAGTCGTTGATATAATAAACGAAGGAAAAAAGATAAGTGAAGAAGAGCTTAGATATATGCATATGAAAAAGACAGGCGCACTTATTAAAGTTTCAATAGTAGCTGGTGCAATACTTGGTAATGCATCAGAAGAAGAAATTGAATTATTAGAAAAGTTCGGGGAAAATTTAGGTTTAGCATTTCAAATTAAAGATGATATATTAGATGTTATTGGTAATACTGAAAAACTAGGCAAAAAAGTTTTAAGTGATGAAGAAAATGATAAGACTAATTTCATAAGTATGCATGGTTTGGATTATTGTATTAAGGAATGCGAAAGACTAACTAATGAAAGTATTAATATACTAGATAGCTTATCTGTAAATACGGAAGCTTTAAAAATTTTAACTAAGGAACTTTTGGATAGAGAAAACTAAACAAAGGAATGGTAATTATGTCAAAACTATTAGAGGATATAAATTCACCAACAGATGTTCATGCCTTGACTGATAAAGAGTTATATGAGCTTAGTAATGAAATAAGAAGCTTTTTAATAGATAAGGTATCAAAAACTGGAGGACATTTATCTTCAAATTTAGGTGTAGTAGAGTTAACGCTTAGTTTATATAAGAGCTTTAATTTTGAAGAAGATAAAATAGTATGGGATGTTGGACATCAAAGTTATGTGCATAAAATATTAACAGGAAGAAAAGATAAATTTGATACATTAAGAAAATATAAAGGTCTTTGTGGATTCCCTAAAATTAGTGAAAGCAAATACGATGCATTTGGAGTTGGGCATAGTAGTACTTCAATTTCAGCAGCTTTAGGAATAGCAAGAGCTAGAGATATAAAAAAAGAAAACTTCAATGTTATTGCAGTTATTGGCGATGGTGCATTAACTGGAGGAATGGCATTAGAAGCCCTTGATGATGTTGGATTTAATAAAACAAATATTATTATAGTTCTAAATGATAATCAAATGTCTATTTCTAAAAATGTAGGTGGTCTTTCAGATCATTTAAATAAACTTAGAGTAGGCCCAGGATATAATAAGCTAAAAGAAGATATTAATAGTACACTTAGCCATAGTGATGCAGGAAAAACTGTAGTTGAGTGTTTACATAGAGTTAAAGATAGTATTAAACATTTATTAGTTCCACCAATGTTATTTGAAAATATGGGAGTTAAATATATTGGACCTATAGATGGGCATAATATAGAATTAATGAATGATGTATTTACTAAAGCAAAGCAAATAAAAGGTCCAGTTATAATTCATACTATTACCCAAAAAGGTAAAGGTTATGAGTATGCTGAACAAAATCCAAATAAATTTCATGGAGTTTCTCCTTTTGATTTAGAAAGTGGAGAAGCATTTATGCCTTCAAAAAAGACATATTCAAAAGTATTTGGAGATACAATGATAGAGCTTGCAAAAAGTAATAGTGATATAGTTGCAATTACTGCAGCCATGCCTGATGGTACAGGCTTAAAAGAGTTTGCAAAAGAATATAAGGATAGATTTTTTGATGTAGGAATAGCAGAGCAACATGCAGTTACACTTGCTGCAGGTATGGCATCTGCAGGTTTAAGACCAGTTTTTGCAGTGTACTCAACATTTTTACAAAGGGGCTATGATCAAATAGTTCATGATGTGTGTATTCAAAATTTACCTGTAGTATTTGCAATTGATAGAGCCGGTATTGTAGGAGATGATGGTGAAACTCATCAAGGAGTTTTTGATTTATCATATTTATCTGCTATACCTAATATGACAATTTTAGCACCAAAACATTTAGAGGAGTTACCTTTAATGCTTAAATGGGCATTAAATCAAAACAGTCCAATAGCAATAAGATATCCAAGAGGTGCTGATTGTGTTAAAGATATTAATCCTATAACTGAAATAAAATATGGAAAATGGGAAAAAATAATAAGCGGTGATAAAATTGCAATAATTGCTGTTGGTAAAATGGTTCAACATGCAATGATAGCTTCAGATTCATTAAAGGATAAAGGAATAAATCCAACAGTAATAGGAGCTACTTTCGTTAAACCGATAGATACAGAAATGTTAAAAGAATTGTCTACTCAAGGATATGATATTATCACAATTGAAGACAATGCTATAAATGGCGGTTTTGGAAGCTATGTTTTAATGGAATTAAGCAAACTTGATTTTAAAGGTAAGTTTAAAGCTTTAGGATATGGTGATAGTTTTGTTCCACATGGAGATGTGGAGTTATTATATAGGGATGCGGAGTTAGATCCAGAATCAATAGAAAAGTGCGTTATAAACGTTATGAAATAAAGGAGAAGAATATGGCATCAAAAAAAGAAAGATTAGATGTATTATTAGTTGACAAAGGTATTTGTACATCGAGAGAAAGAGCAAAAACTAATATTATGGCAGGACTTATATTTGTTGATGGACAGAGAGTTGATAAGGCTGGAGAAAAAGTAAGTGTTGATGCAGATATAGTTTTTAAGGGTGAAGAACTTAAGTACGTAAGCCGTGGTGGATTAAAATTAGAAAAAGCAATGAATACTTTTGGAATAGATCTTACTAATAAAGTATGTATGGATATAGGTGCTTCAACAGGAGGATTTACAGATTGTATGCTTCAAAATCATGCAAGTAAAGTATTTTCAGTAGATGTTGGTTATGGACAGTTTGCTTGGAAGTTAAGAACAGATGAAAGAGTTGTTTGCATGGAGAGAACAAATATAAGATATGTAACTCCAGAAGATATTGGTGTGCCATTAGATTTTGCATCAATAGATGTATCATTTATTTCATTAAGAACAATAATGCCTGCAGTTAAAAATCTTTTAGGTGACAAAGGTGAAGTTGTTGCACTAATAAAACCACAGTTTGAAGCTGGAAGAGAAAAGGTAGGGAAAAAAGGTGTTGTAAGAGACATAGAAGTTCATTTAGAAGTTGTAAATAAAATTGTAAACTTCTTAATTGAAAATGACTTTAATGTTTTAGGATTAAGTTTCTCACCAATTAAAGGGCCAGAAGGTAATAGAGAATATTTAGTTTACTTTACAAAAGATAAAGAAAAAGAAGGCACTTTTGAACTAAGTCAAATTGATGATGTAGTAAGAGAATCACATAGCCAGCTATAAATGCTGGCTATAGGTATATAGCAAATAATAAAAGGAGTTAATATGAAAAATATTATAGTAGCATTAAATCCTTCAAAAGATAAAGATGGTAAGATATTATCTTTAGTTATAGAGGAAATTACAAAGGTGTTTAAATATTCAAAAATTACTGTATTAAATAGTTATGAGATGAGTAAATATAAATTTGATAATAAACTTGATTTGCTAATAGTTTTAGGGGGAGACGGTACATTACTAGGTATAGCTAGAGATATAAATGGAAGATATGATGTACCAATCTTAGGAGTGAATATTGGAAATTTAGGTTTTTTATCTAGTATAGAAATACAGGATTTTGGCGAAGCTTTAAATAAGATAAAAAATGGACACTATACTATTCAAAATAGAATCCTTTTAGAATGTACAATGTTAAATGATGAAAATAATGAAAAAGGTAAAGCTTTAAATGATGTAGTTATTGCAAGAGGTACATTATCAAGAATGGTTAAATTTGAAGTGTTTATCGATAATAAGCTTTATTATAGATTTAAAGGTGATGGAATAATAATTGCAACTCCTACTGGATCAACTGGATATTCATTTTCAGCAGGAGGACCATTTATTTATCCTGATGTAGATGTAATTACATTGACTCCTATTTGTCCACATACAAGGGGAATGCAACCTATAGTTTTAAAAAGTAGTAGTGAAATACTTATAAAAGCAGAAAATTATAATGGAGAAATTTATTTAACCTTTGATGGACAAGAAGCTAAACAAATTAATGATAATACATCCATAATAATAAAAAAATCTGATTATTTAGCAAAAATTATGTTATTTGATAACTATGATTATTTTAATGTTTTAAGACAAAAAATATTAGATAATTAAAAAAAGAAAAGAATTACAGATGGAGAAGGTGATTAATTTGAAGTCCAAAAGACACAATCAAATTTTAGATATTATTAATAATAATGATATAGAAACACAAGAAGAGTTAGCAGAAGCACTTAAGAAATCTGGATATGATGTAACACAAGCAACAGTATCAAGAGATATAAAATTATTAAAGCTTGTTAAGATGCAAAGTGAAAATGGTAAATATAAATATAGTGCACCAACAAAAGAGGAAAGAGGTATAAATGATAAATTATATAGCATATTAAAAAATGCTGCAATTTCTGCAGAACAAGTTGATAAGTTTGTTGTTGTAAAAACTTTAACAGGTGCAGCATCAGCAGCAGCAGAAGCTATAGATAGTTTATATACTAACGATGTTGCTGGTACTATTGCAGGAGATAATACAATTTTTGTTTTAGTAAGAACTGATGAAAAGGCTTTAGAACTTATTTCTAAGATAAGAAAGATGATTTCTTAATTATTTAAAGGTGGGGTATAATGCTAGTTGAATTAAATATTAAAAATTTCGCGTTAATTCAAGAGTTATCGGTAGAGTTTGGTGCGGGATTCAATATATTATCAGGAGAAACCGGTGCAGGTAAATCAATTCTTATTGATACTATAGATTATGTATTAGGTGGAAAGTTTTCTAAAGATCAAATAAGATATGGTGAAGATAAAACAATTGTTGAAGCTGTTTTTTCTATAGAAAATGATGAAGTTTATGAAGTATTAGATGAATTATCTATAGATAGAGATGAAATGCTTATTATTAGAAGAGAAACAACTCTAAATGGTAAAAGCATTATTAAAGTTAACAATAGAAGTATTGTTTTATCTCAATTAAAAAGGATTAGAGAAAAACTTTTAGATATCCATGGCCAGCATCAAAATCAAAATTTACTTAATAGAGGAACTCATATTCTATATGTAGATGAATTTTATCATGAAAAAATAAAAGATTTACTTAGTGAATTTGAAGAGTTAAGACATGTATATATAGAAAATATTGAAAAGATAAACGAGTTAAAAGGTAATGAAGATAGAGAAAAATTAGCAGACTATATTAAGTTCCAAATTGAAGATATAGAAAAAGCTAATCTAAAAATTAATGAAGAAGAGGATCTTAAAGATGAATTCAATATGCTTTCAAATGCTGAAAAAATTTCTAATAGCTTAGTTAAATCATATGGGTATTTAAATTCATCTAATGATGGAATTTCTGTATTAGAAGGACTATCAAAGGTTATATCGGAATTATCATTAGTAGAAAATGTTTCAGAAGTAATTAAAGAAAAGAAAAATCAAATTGAAGAAGCATTTTATAATTTAGAAGAAGTAACAAGAGAAATTCGTGATATTGGTAGTGAAATAACTTATGACGAAGATAGATTAGCACAAATAAATGAAAGAATTTATAGTATAGGAATTTATAAAAAGAAATATGGAAATTCAATAAGAGAAATCCTAGAAAATTTAAAAAATTTAAAAGAAAAATATAATGAATTAGTTAATAGTGAAGAAATAATTAACAAATTAAAAGAAGAGCAAAGAAAACTTGAAGAAAAAATGAAGGTTATAGGTGAAAAACTTCATAATTTAAGAGTTGAAGCAAGTGAAATATTAGAAGTTAACATAAAAAAAGAATTGTCTTATGTTGGGCTTGAAAAAGCTATAATTAAAATAGAAGTTCTTTTAACTGAAAATATGAATAGTAGAGGATATGATGAAGTACAATTTTTAGTTTCTGCAAATCCAGGAGAACCATTAAAGCCATTAGAGAAAGTACTATCTGGTGGTGAGCTTTCAAGAATAATGTTAGCTTTAAAATGTGTTTTTGTAGATAAGGATAAAATTCCTACATTAATTTTTGACGAAATAGATACTGGTATAAGTGGAACTATAGGAAAACGTGTTGGTGAAAAAATGTACGAAGTATCAATAAAACACCAAGTTTTATGTATTACACATTTACCACAAATTGCAGCACTTTCAGATAATCATTACTTTGTTTCTAAGGAAGTATTAAATGGAAAAACATTTACTGGAATTAGAATGTTAAATAGAGATGATAAAATTAGGGAAATTGCTAAAATGGTTGGTGGAGATGAAATTAGTGATGTTACTATCGAAAATGCATCAGAAATGGTGAAATTTGCCGAAATAAAAAAGAAAGAGATGAAAAATAATTAGCTTTTATATACATAAGGCTTTGAAATACTGCAAACAATAAAATCATGGTAATTTATCATGGTTTTATTTTTTTTATATAAAATGTATTTAAATATAAATTTTTAACTATGTTAACAGAGTTATTACAGCATATAAAGATAGTATAGCGGGAAAATTAATGTCAGAAGGCAAGGAGGAGATAAAATGATTAAAAAAATATTAAAGTATTTTAGTATAATTACTGCTCCAATAGCTATTTTGGCATTAGTAGCATATTTAAGTGTTTCGCAACTGCCAGAAAAAATATACATTAATGATAGTACCGAAGTGTCAGATATTTCTGTACATAACCAAGGTGTATTAAATACTGTTAAATTAACTAAAGATAAAGTTAATATTGATTTCCTTGGTCTTATTCCAATAAAATCAGTGGCAGTACAAAAATTAGAGGATATTAAATTATATCCTGGAGGAACAAGTGTAGGTATAAAATTATCAACAGAAGGTGTATTAGTAGTAGGTTTTTCAGATGTAGATACTAGAGATGGAAATGAATTAAGTCCATCAAAAGCAGCAGGAATACAATTAGGAGATGTTTTATTAAAGGTAAATGGAAAAGATGTTGAAAGTTCAAAGCAATTGATCACTTTAATTAAAGAAGCAAATTCTAGTACTGTTAATGTAGAATTTATCCGTGAAGGTTGTAAATTCAATAAAGATATTGAATTAGTGAAAGAAGGAGAAGACTACAAATTAGGCTTGTGGGTCAGAGATTCTACAGCTGGTATAGGAACATTAACTTTCTATCATGAAGATAGTGAAACTTTTGGTGCTTTAGGTCATCCTATAACAGATGGTGATACTAATACTACATTTACAATTAAAGATGGAGATCTTTTATCAGCATCAATTTTAAGTGTTAGAAAAGGTGAAAAAGGAGTACCAGGAGAATTAAGAGGATTATTTGTAAATGAAAAGAATTCTATAGGAGAAATAAAAAATAATTCTACTTCAGGGATTTTTGGAAATTCATATGAACCATTAATAAATCCTAAATTTAGTGAACCAATGTCAGTTGGTTTTAGAAATGAAGTGGTTGAAGGTCCAGCTACAATAATAACTACAATTGATGATGAAGGACCAAAAGAATATGATATTGAAATAGTTAAGTTACTCCAACAAGATAAGAGTGGACCAAAGAGTATGATAATAAGAGTAACTGATGAAGAGTTATTAAGTAAAACTGGTGGAATAGTTCAAGGAATGAGTGGAAGTCCAATAATACAAAATGATAAAATTGTAGGTGCTGTAACTCATGTACTTATTAATAAGCCAGATATAGGATATGGTATATATATAGAATGGATGCTTGAAGAAGCAGGGATTATAGAATAAATAAAGTTGAAAAATGCAATCGTAAGATATAGTATTTTTAAAGAATGATACTATATCTTACGATTTTAAGATTAATATATTATTTTACAAAAAAACTACAACATTTTTATAAAAAAATTTCAAAATAATGTCAAAACCCCTATTATATTTTTAAATTTTATGTTATAATACAATCAATGGAGTTAAAAAGCATGTAAATATAACTGAATTAGAAGTTTTAGAAAATAAACTAATTTAAGTTTTAATGTTATTTTAAGTTTTAAATTTAAAAAAAATACTATTATGATGGGTAGAAAGGGAGAGAAAACGATGGATGGAAATAAAATATCTGTAATTATTGCTGATGATAATAAAGAATTCTGTAGTATTTTGAATGACTATCTTTTAAATCAAAAAGATATAGTTGTAACAGGGATTGCGAAGGATGGAAAAGAGGCATTAACACTAATTGAGGAGAAGAAACCTGATTTAGTTGTTTTAGACATAATTATTCCACATTTAGATGGTTTAGGGGTTTTAGAAAGATTAAATTCTATGGATTTAGATAAATTCCCAAGAATAGTTGTTTTATCTGCAGTAGGACAAGATAAAATAACTCAAAGAGCTATAACTTTAGGTGCTGATTATTATGTAGTAAAACCTTTTGATATGGACATATTCACTAAACGTATTAGAGATATGTTTAATGATACAATCGGAAATAATGAGCCAGTTAAAAAGCAAGTTGCTATGACTGCTACTGAAATGATTAGTACAAGTAACAACAGGGGTCCTGTTGATTTAGAAACTGAAATTACAAACATAATTCACGAAATAGGTGTACCTGCACATATTAAGGGATATATGTATTTAAGAGAAGCTATTACTATGGTTGTTAATGATATGGAATTATTATCAGCTGTAACTAAGGAATTATATCCTTCAATCGCTAAGAAATATAATACAACAGCTTCAAGAGTTGAAAGAGCTATCAGACATGCTATTGAAGTTGCTTGGGGTAGAGGACAAGTAGAAGCTATCAATAAGTTATTTGGTTATACTGTACACAATGAAAAAGGTAAGCCAACAAATTCAGAATTCATAGCTATCATTGCAGACAAGCTAAGATTAAAGAATAAAGTGTCTTAATATATATAAAGACAGTAACGGATTTTAAAATCAGTTACTGTCTTTTTTAGATTTTTCTATTTTCATTTCTTTTTCTAATACAAAAGTCATGATTATTCTTATAATAAATACTGAAGCTAAAATAATTAATTCATCCATATTTTTAATGATAACAGTCTTCAATATTTCTGCTGCTAACTTAAAATCTAAAGTTGTAACCATAACATCTGCAAATTCATATTTAATATCAACATCTCTTTTGAAAAATCTTTTTAAAATATAGTGATAAAAAGCTGTAAAGACTCCAAGAGTTAAAATCAAAATTCCCATAAGCTCAAAAATATGAATAAGAATAGGTAAATATTTGTTAAATAATTCTTCCAAAATGTATACACCTCAAATTGATAATATCTTTAGGTTACCCAAAGCTTAAAAAATAATACGAATATAGTAATAAACTTATAAATAATTATTAGAATAAAACATATGTGTATTAAATATTTTGAAAGAATGTAGGAAAACTAAATATGTACGAAACTATATGTAAAGGAGAAAAGGATGGAAAAAAATAAATTAAGGGAAATACAAAAAGAATTAATAATTTGTGAAAAACCATCAAGCTATTTAGAAGAAATTAAAGATTCGTTAAGAAATACACCTTTGGATGCATTACTTATACTTCAAAATACAGAACAAAACCTTAAATATCATCCAGAGGGAAATGTCTGGAATCATGTTATGCAAGTGATAGATACAGCAGCTAAAGTAAAAGAATTTGCAAATGATAAAGAAAGTTTAATGATGGGTGCATTATTACATGATGTAGGAAAAGGCCCAACAACAAAGAAAAATAAACAAGGAAGATGGATTTCGTATAATCATGATGTAGAAGGAGTAAAATTAGCAGAAAAAATATTAGATTATTATAATTATGAAAATGATGAAAAAAGTAAAATATTAAATTTAATAAAATATCATATGCATCATCTTTATATAATTCAAGATTTACCTTTTGCAAAAACAAAAGAAATGATAAAAGATGTAGATTTAAATGATATGATTTTACTATTTATAAGTGACAGATTAGGAAGAGGGCAATTAGAAGATAATAAAAAAGCAAAAGAAATAGAAGATATAAAAAAAGTTATATCAATTTTAGAAGAAAACTACAATTTGGATTTAAAAAATATAAAGGAAAAAGTGAAAAAAATAGAAAAAATTATATAAAATTTAAGTTACATATATTCACTTATGAATATACTAGAAATTACTATCATATTATTAAGATATAACAATATGGGGGTGGTTTCTTTGGAGATTATAAGTAAATTAAACTTAAATAAAAAAGAAAATAAGTTTTATTATTTTATGGTTTTTATATTCTTTTGCGTAGGTATAGCATTAGGTACATATATAGTCAAATATATGAGTGCAAGAGATGCAACAGATCTTACGAGCTATTTTTCTACATTTACTGAAAGTATAGCAAAAGAAGCAGTGAATAATAAAGTTTTATTATTTAATATACTAAAGAAAAATTTAATGCTTATAACAATAATTATAGCATTGGCCTTTACAGTATTTGGGACGCCAATAATTCTTTTATTGGATTTAGTTAAAGGATTTACATTAGGATATACCTTTAGCTTTTTAATTTCAACCTTCGACGGTAAAGGATTATGGTTAGCGTTAGCTTCAACAATACCACAGAATATTATTTATATTCCTTGCTTTATAGCATTAAGTATAGTTGGAATTGAATTTTCTTCAACAAAACTTAAAGATAAGTTCTTTAATAAAGGTAAAGTAAATACAATAGTAGAGAGAGAACTAATTTTAAAGATTGGGGTATTGGCATGTGTATTCATTATCGGAACTCTAATTGAAGCATATCTTGGTCCAAATATTATTAAGTTTGTAGTTACAAATGTTTATAAAGTTGGTTAATTAATAGATGATTATAAAAGGAAATTCTAAAGCTGTTGTCGAATAATAATAATTAAGGTGGGAATGGGGAGAATTATGAAAGAAATAGTAAATGAATATCGTGAGTCATTACTTGAAAGTCATAAAAGTGATAACACTGTTTATGCTTACGTAACTGATGTGAATTTGTATATCAAGTATCTAAATAGTAAAGATATATATTTAGATGAAACTGACAATGTTACAGTTAAAAATTATATCGACCATTTGTTGGAAGAAGGAAAATCTGAAAGATCAATAAGTAGAATTGTTATTAGCTTAAGAAGCTTTTATAATTATTTAAAAGATCAAAAGATAATAAGAGATATACCGAAGATATATTATAAGAGTACAGATCAATCAAAGAAGCTTCCAGAAATATTAACCGTTGAAGAAGTAGATAAGATTATTAAAGTAGTAGATAAGGATTGTAATAAGGGAATTAGAGACAATGCATTATTAGAACTTATGTATGCTACAGGAATGAAAGTTTCTGAAATAATTAATCTATCTGTTGAAGATGTAAATTTAGATTTACTATATGTTAGATGTCATGATAATAAAAATTATGAAAGACTTATCCCTATTGGAAGAAGCGCAGAAGCGGCTTTAAGGGAATATTTATCTATAAGGGATATAATAGCTTCAGCAGGAGTACACAATTTGTTTGTTAATTTAAATGGTAACCAATTAACAAGACAAGGAGTTTGGAGAATAGTAAAAGAATATTCTCACAAAGCAGGAATAAATAAAGATGTTAATTTAAATACATTTAGACATTCCTTTGCAGTACACCTACTTCAAAATGGAGCAAATGTAAGAGCGGTACAAAAACTTTTAGGAAATCAAGTATTAACTTACATGGACACTTACTATGAGATAATAAATAATGATAAAATAAACTTGGTTTATAAAAACTCCCATCCAAGAGCTTAAGGCTTTTAAAAAGGGGCTTTATATACGAAAGGAGAAAAAATATGAAAAGAGCTATATTAATTGTATTAGACAGTGTAGGAGTTGGAGAATTAGAGGATGCAAAGAGCTATGGTGATGAAGGAAGTCATACTTTAGATCATGTATATAAATCTTGTAATGGTCTTGAAATAAAAGAACTAGAAAGGTTAGGAATAGGTAACATAGAAGGTGTTAATGCTCCTAAGAAATGTGAAAATGCTATAGGTGCTTATGGTAGAAGCAAAGAAGCATCAAAAGGAAAGGATACTGTTACAGGGCACTGGGAAATTAGTGGTGTAATTTTAGAAAAACCTTTAAATACTTACCCACAAGGTTTCTCTAAGGAAATAATAGATGAATTTATAAAGAGAGCAAATATAAAAGGAATATTAGGTAATGTTGTTGCTTCAGGAACTCAAATAATTGAAGATTTGGGAGAAGAACATGTTAAAACTGGATATCCGATTATATATACATCTGCAGATAGTGTATTCCAAATTGCGGCTCATGAAGATATTATTCCAGTTGAGAAATTATATGAAATGTGCCAAATAGCAAGAGATATGCTTGTAAATGAATGGGCAGTAGGAAGAGTTATTGCAAGACCTTTTATAGGAGAAGCTCCAAACTTCAAGAGAACTTCTAATAGAAGAGATTATGCATTAGATCCTTTTAATAAGACTATGCTTGAATATTTAAAAGAAGAAAATTTAGAAGTTGCAGCCGTTGGTAAAATTGAAGATATCTACAATGGAAAGGGTATTACTTGTGCAGTTCATACAAAAAGCAATATGGATGGTGTAGATAAAACTTTAGATTATATGGATACTATAAAAGAAGGTCTTATCTTTACAAATCTTGTTGACTTTGACATGTTATATGGACATAGAAATGATCCAAGTGGATACGGAAAAGCTTTAGAAGAGTTCGATAATAGACTACAAGAAATTTATTCAAAAATGACTGATGAGGATATCCTTATAATAACAGCTGACCACGGCTGTGATCCTACAACTAGCAGTACAGATCACTCAAGAGAGCATATACCTGTAATAGTTTATGGAAAACATGTAAAACCAGGAGTTAATATTGGAACAAGAGAAACATTCGCTGATATAGGAAAAACAATATTAGATTTCTTTAATGTTAAGAATGAATTAGTTGGAAAAAGCTTCTTAAATGAAATAATGGAATAGTTGGAGGAATTAAACTTATGAGAATGTATGACCTTATAATGAAAAAGAGAAAAGGCGAAGAATTAACAAAAGAAGAAATAAACTTTTTTGTAGAAGGGTTTACAAATGGAAGTATACCAGACTATCAAGCATCAGCAATGCTTATGGCTATATTTTTCAATAAGATGAATAAGAGAGAAACTGCAGAATTAACTAATGCTATGGTTGAATCTGGAGATAAAATTGATTTAAGTAATATTAATGGAATAAAGGTAGATAAGCATTCTACTGGTGGTGTTGGAGATAAAACATCTATTTGTTTAACTCCTTTAGTTGCATCACTTGGAATACCAGTTGCTAAGATGTCAGGAAGAGGTTTAGGTCATACTGGTGGTACTATAGATAAACTTGAAACATTTAAGGGATTTTCTGTTGAATTAACAGAAGAACAATTCATGGAAAATGTTAATAATATTAATATTGCTATTATGGGGCAAAGTGGAAACTTAGTTCCTGCTGATAAGAAGTTATATGCATTAAGAGATGTTACAGCAACTGTTGATAACATGTCTTTAATAGCATCAAGTATTATGAGTAAGAAAATAGCTTCAGGAGCTGATGCTATAGTTTTAGATGTTAAGGTTGGAGATGGTGCATTTATGAAAACACCAGAAACAGCTAAAGAACTTGCAAGAGAAATGGTTGATATCGGAAATCATCTTGGAAGACAAACTATTGGAGTAATTTCTGATATGGATCAGCCATTAGGATATGCAATAGGAAATAGCTTAGAGGTTATGGAAGCTATTGAATTATTAAAAGGAAATGGCCCTAAAGACCTTTTAGAACTTACATTAACTATAGGCTCAAATATGTTACTTTGTGCTAAAAAAGCGGAAAGCGAAGAAGAAGCTAGAAAAATGTTACAAGAAAATATAGCTAATGGAAAAGGCTTAGAAAAACTTAAAGAATTTATAAAAGCACAAGGTGGAGATATTTCACCAATAGATGATTTTAGTAAATTCCCTAAGGCTAAGTATATAGAAGAAGTTATTGCACCAAGAGATGGTTATATTACTAAGATTAAAGCAGAAGCTTTTGGACTAATTGCCATGGAACTTGGAGCAGGACGTGCAACTAAAGAAAGTGAAATAGATTTAGCTGTAGGACTTGTTTTAAATAAAAAGAGAGGCGATAAAGTTAACAAGGGTGATGTTCTAGCGTACATACACTCAAATAACGAAGGGAATATAGAAAAGGCTAGAGAAAGTATCTTAAATAATATAACTATTGAAGATAAATATGACTTAAATATTCCGCTAATTTATGACATTATAAAATAAAGTTAACAAACTTAATCAGTGACAAGCTTGTCGCTTGTCACTTTCAATGATTAGGGGTGTAGCCTAAGAGGAAAATATGATAAATAGAAAGTAAAATTCTTTTTATCATATTTTTATTTTTTTTGGGCAATAATAAGCTTAAAAGGAGGAGAACAAATGAAGAAAAAATTATTTAAAAAAATCTCTATTATTCTTTTATGTTTATTATGTTTAAATACAGTTATTCCAATGGCGTCTGAAAGAAATGAATGGGAAAATGAATATCCACAGGATATTTATACAGCATGTTTAGAAGAAGGTATGAATGTAGATGCAAAATCTGCAATTCTTATTGAGCCTGTAAGTGGTACAGTACTGTATGAAAAAAATCCAGATGAAAAATTTGCCCCAGCTTCTGTAACTAAAATAATGACAATGTTATTAGCAATGGAAGCTATTGATAGTGGTAAAATTTCATTAGATGATAAGATAACTTGTAGTGAAAATGCTAAGAGTATGGGTGGAAGCACAATGCTTCTAGACACTGGAGAGGTAAGAACTGTTGAAGAAATATTAAAAGGAATAGCAATAGCATCAGGTAATGATGCAGCAGTTGCTATGGCAGAATTCTTAAGTGGTTCTACTGATGAATTTGTTAAATTAATGAATGAACGTGCTCAAGAACTAGGAATGACTAATACAACATTTAAAAATTGTAATGGTTTACCAGTTGAAGGGCATTTAACAACAGCAAGAGATATTTCTATAATGTCATTAGAATTACTAAAGCATCCAACAATATTAAAATATAGCGGTACATATATGGAAACAATATCTGAAGGAAGAAAGAGTCCTATTGAGTTAGTAAATCACAATAAATTAGTTCGTTTCTTTGATGGATGCGATGGTTTAAAAACTGGATTTACTCAAGAAGCTAAGTATTGTATAAGTGCAACAGCTGTAAGAGATGGAGTAAGAATGCTTGCTGTAATTATGGGAGCACCTACATATAAGATTAGAAATAGAGATGCTAGTATGCTTATGAATTATGGTTTCTCAAAATATCAAGGTAAAAAGCTATTTAATAAAGATGATGATGTTGAAACTGTATATTTAGGAAAGAGTGAAGATAGATATTATGTAGCAAAAGCTAAAGATGACTTATCTATAGTATTCTTAAAAGGCAGTGAAGGAGAACCACAAAATAAGATTATATTAAATGAGCCAAAAGATAGTTATACTGAAGGTGAAATAGTAGGAAAATGTGAAGTATATCTAGATGGTCAAAAGGTTGGAGAAGTAGAGTTATATTGTGATAGAGATGTTGAAAAAGGCGGATTTATTGATAACTTAAAATATAATATGAAAAATCTATTTAAAAAGGGAGTATAAATAGTATATTTAGTGATTGGATAGACAATATGTTGAGTTAGTCACTAAAATAAAATATAAAAGTTATGTTAAGGGATTAATTCATAAAAAAATGGATTAATCCCTTTTTTTATACTACAATGTAAATGTAGGAAGGTGAACTTTAGTGAAGAGAAAATTAATATATGTAATGGTAATAGTGGGTTTATTAACGGGATGTTCAGCAAATAATGATACTGTAACAAATGGTGAGAATAATAATACTATTATTGAAGAAAATATTGAAGAAGAAACTATGGAATATACTGTGTTTAATGCTTTAGGAAAAAGCTATGAATCAAGTAAAAATATATATGAATTAAATGAAGGGGATAAGATATATGATGACATGAATGGTTATCCTCACGTGCAAGGTGAATATAAGGAAATAGATTTTGCAATAGATTTATTAACGGAATATCTACATAAAAACTCAGAAGCATATAATTATATTGTTAGTGATTGGGATAGTAATAGTGAAGACGTTGTATTGATAGCGGATGAAGAAAAAGAAAGAGTTATGGAAAATGCAAACTTTCTAGGGGAACAATTTGGCCTATCAAATGAAGATCCTGTTTATTTTAAGTTAGATAAGGTTATACTACAAAGTAAAAATGAAAATGATAGTATTGTTGAATTAGAATTAAGAGGCTACTTATCTGCAACTGATGGTAATTATAGACCACTTGGAACATTTACTGTTACGGTTTATACAAAAGATGATAAGTTATATGCTTCAATAGTTTAAAGTAATATATAATTAGTTTTTTATAAAGCGAAATATGAAATTAAAAGGAATTAATATTTTTATTTAAGCTAAATAATGGTAAAATATAAATAGTAATATTTTAAATATAGGAGGATTAAAAATGTCAATTTTAAAAAGATTTAGTGATATAATGTCATCAAATATTAATGCGTTATTAGACAAGGCAGAAGATCCTATTAAAATGATAGATCAATTAATGAGAAACTTAAATGATGATTTAAATAAAGTTAAAGCAGAAACAGCTTCAGTAATGGCGGAAGAGACTAGAGCTAAAAGAGAATTAGATGAATGCCAAAGAGATGTAAATAAAATGTTAGAGTATGCAAAAATGGCTGTAGATGCAGGAAATGATGATGATGCAAGAGCGTTTTTAACAAAGAAGGTATCATTATCTGAAAAGTTAAGTGCACTTAACACAAAGTATGAAGCTGCACATAATAATTCAGTTAAGATGAAAGAAATGTATAATAAATTAACAAGTCAAATTGAAGAGCTTAATGAAAGAAGAAGCACAATTAAAGCTAAAGTTGCAACTGCAAAGATGCAAGAAAGAATTAATAAAATGGGCTCATCTATAAATAATTCAAAATCAAGTTTAGATTCATTTAGCAGAATGGAAGAAAAGGCAAATAGAATGTTAGATGAAGCAAATGCTATGGCAGAATTAAATTCAAAGCCAAGTGATGGAATAGATGATTTAATGAGTAAATATGATAAAACTTCTAATAGTGATGTAGAAGATGAACTAGCAGCTTTAAAGGGAAATAATAATGCTTCTGCAATTGACGATGAGTTAGCAAAACTTAAAGAAGAAAAATAATATATAGAATATTTTAATGGCATGGATAATATAGGAGGCAAATAGTATGGGGTTGTTTAGTAATCAACTGTTAGACGTAATAGAATGGAATGAAACGAGAAATGATGTTTTGTTCTGGAAATGGAAAAATAGCGAAATTAAAAAGAATAGTAGATTAATAATAAGACCAGGTCAAGATGCTATATTTATGCATAATGGCAAAGTTGAAGGTGTATTTACTGAAGAAGGTAATTATGAAATAGAAACAGAAATAATACCTTTATTGTCAACTTTAAAAGGGTTTAAATTTGGATTTAAGTCTGGACTTAAAGCAGAAGTACTATTTATAAATACAAAAGAATTTCAAGTTAAATGGGGTACTAAGAGCCCAGTAAATATTCCAGCACCAGGAATGCCAGGTGGAATGCCTATAAGAGCTTTTGGATCATTTAATGTTAAGATAGATGATCATATGACATTAATAGATAAGATTGCAGGTATTAAAAGTCAATTTACTGTTGATGATGTAAAAATGAGAGCTTTAGCTGTTGTAGATCAGCTTTTAATGAAATGGATAGTTAGAGAAGGAAAGGATATGTTTAATTTACAAGCAAATTCCTTTGATATAGCAAATGGTATAAAGACTGATTTAGATATGGAAATGATTAAAATAGGTCTTACTATAACATCATTTAATATAGAAAACTTCAGTTATCCTGAGTCAGTTCAAAAAATGATAGATAAAAATGCAGCTTATGGAATGGTAGGTAATATAGGTCATTACCAAAATGTTTCTATGGTAGAGGCTATGGAGAAAAATCCTAATAACTCAATGGCTAATATGGCTCAAGCAGGAATGGGTATGCAAATGGGAATGAATATGATGAATGAAATGAAGAAAAACATGGAAAATAGTTCATCATCTAATTCATCACATAATGCTGGCGGAAATAATTCTAGTACAACTTGTAAGAGTTGTGGAGAACCTTTAAGTGCAAATGCTAAATTCTGCCCTAATTGTGGAACGAAAAATGTTCAAGAAGAAGTTACTAAAACAAAGAAGAAGTTTTGTAGCGAGTGTGGGGCACAAGTAGCAGAAGGTGCTAAGTTCTGTGGAGAGTGTGGCTGTAAAGTAAATTAAAAAGAATTATAATTTTGAAATAGGAAATACCTAAACTTAAGAAAAACATTTAAGGAGTACATTATGATTATCGATAAAGAGTTTTATAACAGAAGTGCAATAGATGTTGCTAATGATTTACTTGGAAAGGTATTAGTTAGAGAAGTTGATGGTAGAATCTTAAAAGGAAAAATAGTTGAAACAGAAAGCTATATAGGAGCTATAGATAAAGCTTGTCATGCTTATAATGGTAGAAGAACAAAAAGAACTGAAATATTATATAGTGATTGCGGAGTAGCTTATGTTTACTTTATATATGGCTTATACCACTGTTTTAATGTTGTTACTAATGAAAAAGATGTGGCAGAAGCAGTTTTAATAAGAGCAATTGAACCTTTAAATGAATTTGATTATATTTCACAAGTTAGATATAAAAAACAATTTAAAGAATTAAGTAAAACTCAAATTAAAAACTTAACTAATGGTCCATCTAAATTATGTTTAGCTTATTTAATAGATAAAGATTTAAATGGGGATAAACTATATGAACAAGGGAAAATCTATCTTGAAGAATCTGAGGAAAATGATTTTGAAATAGTTAAAACAAAAAGAATTGGAATAGACTATGCAGAAGAGGCTAAAGATTTTTTATGGAGATTTTATATAAAAGATAATGATTTTGTATCAAAAAAATAACAAATGTAATTTCTGAATCTTCAAGGTGCAGAAAAGTAAAAGGGAGAGATAAAGATGAGAGTAGCATTAATTGCACATGATAAGAAAAAAGAGGAAATGGTTAATTTCGCAAAAATAAATGAGGAAAGATTATCTCATTTAGAACTTTATGCAACAGGAACAACTGGTTTAAGAATTATGGAAAATACAAATTTAGAAGTGCATAGATTAAAGAGTGGACCTCTTGGTGGAGATCAACAAATCGGAGCTTTAGTTTCTGAACAAAAGCTTGATTTAGTAATATTCTTAAGAGATCCTTTAACATCACAACCACATGAACCAGATATAAATGCATTACTAAGACTTTGTGATGTTTATGAAATACCTCTTGCGACAAATGTTTCAACAGCCCAATTAGTATTAGATGCATTGCATAAATAAAAATTTAATAAAGAAATTACTAAATCGTATAGGTATAGTTTTTGATGTATAAAAAATAGAGTTGCATAATGGGAGGGCACTGAAAAACTTAATGTTTTTCAAGTGCGGTTATCCACAAAGTAAAAAATAGTTAATGAAGCTGAAGCT